>NZ_JALEXO010000181.1 GCF_022780145.1 Intestinibacter sp. | reverse complement strand
AATAAGAGATTAAATTTATATGGACTAAATATTTCTAAAAAAAGTATAAAAGACGATACTTTGATTTTAGTCGAAGGATATATGGATTTAATTTCACTTTATCAAAATAATATAGAAAATGTAGTAGCTACTTTGGGAACAGCGCTTACAATAGGTCAAGCAAAGCTAATTAGGAGATTTGCAAAAAATGTTATTATATCTTATGATTCAGATCAAGCAGGGCAAAATGCTACTTTAAGAGCCATTGATATTTTACTTCAGGCTGATATTAAGGTAAAAATACTAAATTTAAAAGATTGTAAAGATCCAGATGATTTTATAAAAAAATATGGATTTGAGGGCTATAAAAAGGCAATAGATGAATCCGACTATTATATTAAATTTAAAATAGATATACTTAAAAATAAATATAATTTAGAAAATGACACTCAGAAGATGAGTTTTGTCGAAGAAGCGACTTTACTACTTAGAAAGCTCAAAAGTCCTATAGAAAAAGATTTATACGCTAAATATTTAAGTGATTTAACAAATATAAGTATAGAATCTATAAGGGCTAGTGTGGGAATTAAGTCAAAGAGAAATTATAATAATAATAAAAATAATATTAATAATAGGAAGATAGAACAAATGTCTAAAATCCAAAATGGATATTTAAAGGTAGAAGCTAAATTTATAAAATTATTGATGGAGAATAAAGAATTAAGAAACGCAGTATTAATGGATGTTGAAATAAAAGAATTTTTATTTGGAGATACGAAGGAAATTTTTAATTACATAATTAAAAATAAAGAATTGGACAAAATAACTATTGACAAAATTAAAAGTTTAAACATATCTGAAGAATATGTTAAAACTATCCAAAATATTCCAATAGAAGAAATTAATACTTACACTCTAGAAGGTACCAAAAAAATAATAAATCAAATTAGAAAAAATATAATAGATGACGAGATAAAATCGATGTCTGATGAAATAAAACAATTGTCAAATAAGCTTGAGTTATTGAAAAAAAACAATGACAATACGAAAGAGGTAGATGATAAAATTATGAGTTTAAGTTTAGAAATTTTAAAAAGAGAAAAAATAAAAAAAGATTTATAGAAAGGAGGAGATAAAATATGGCAACTAAAAAAGAAAACAAAAAATTAACGGCAAAGGCACTTATAGATAAAGGTAAAAAGCAAGGTTCTTTGACATTATCAGAGATAATGGAAGCTTTTTCAGAAACTGAATTAGATAAAGATCAAGTAGAAAATCTTTACGAAACACTTGGAAATCTAGGAATTGAAATAATTGAAGATAAATCACAAAAGGCAGATGTGGACTTTTCTGATGATGATACAGATTTAATGGCTGACGATCATTTTGATTCAGTATCTGATGACAACCTTAAAAAAGAAGACAATGTCGATATGGAAAAAATAGATTTATCTCTTCCTAAAGGTATAAGTATAGATGACCCAGTTAGAATGTATCTTAAAGAAATAGGTAAAATACCTCTACTTAAACCACATGAAGAGATAGAATACGCAAAGAGAATGCTAGAAGGAGACGAAGTAGCTAAACAGAGATTAGTAGAGGCTAACTTAAGATTAGTTGTAAGTATAGCTAAGAGATATGTCGGTAGAGGAATGCTATTTTTGGATTTAATTCAAGAGGGGAATCTTGGACTTATCAAGGCAGTTGAAAAATTCGACTACGAAAGAGGATTTAAATTCAGTACTTACGCTACTTGGTGGATAAGACAGGCTATAACTCGTGCTATAGCAGACCAAGCTAGAACTATAAGAATACCTGTTCATATGGTTGAGACTATAAATAAATTAATAAGAGTATCTAGACAATTACTTCAAGAGCTAGGACGTGATCCAAAACCAGAAGAGATTGCAAAGGAAATGGATATGTCTGTAGAAAAAGTAAGAGAAATAATGAAAATAGCACAGGACCCAGTTTCTCTAGAAACTCCAATCGGTGAAGAAGAGGATAGCCACTTAGGAGATTTTATACCAGATGAGGATGCTTTAGCTCCAGCAGAAGCAGCAGCTTATTCTCTACTTAAGGATCAAATAGAAGAGGTATTAGGATCTTTAAATGAAAGAGAACAAAAGGTATTAAAATTAAGATTTGGATTAGAAGACGGTAGAGCTAGAACTCTAGAAGAAGTAGGTAAAGAATTCGACGTAACTAGAGAGAGAATAAGACAAATAGAAGCGAAAGCATTGAGAAAGCTTAGACATCCAAGTCGTTCTAAAAAGTTAAGAGATTATCTAGATTAATTGAAATAAAAAATTCGCCCGAAAAGGCGAATTTTTAAATGAATAAAAATACATATTTTATAATAGAAAGGATGAAATATTTGAAGCTTACAGATAGACTGTTAAAGATTGCATCATTAGTAGACAAGGATAAAAAAATAGCAGATATAGGAACTGACCACGGTTATATACCGGTGTATCTTTTAAATAAAAATATAATAAATTACGCTATTTTAGGCGACATAAATAAAGGACCTCTAGAAAATGCTAAAAAAGAAGTAGTTAGAAATAATTTATTAGATAAAGTAGATTTGAGATTAGGTTCAGGTATAGAAGTGTTAAAGCCAAATGAAGTAGATCAAATTATAATAGCTGGTATGGGAGGCGTTTTAATAAACGATATATTAAAGGCAAATGAGCCCGTCGCTCATAGCGCAGAAAAATTAATACTTCAACCTATGCAAAGTCCAGAGGAGCTTAGAAGGTTTTTATACCAAAATGGATATGAAATAATAGACGAATATTTAGTTAGAGAAGAGCATAGATTGTACGAAATAATAGTCTGTAGATATCAAAATTTAGCACCAGCTGATATAGATTCTATTTACTATGAAGTCGGTAAAAAATTAATAGAAAAAAATGATCCTCTAATTAAAGATTTCATAGAAAATAAAATAAGAATAAATAAAAACATATTAAATAAACTAGAAGGAAAAGAAGGGGCGGCAATAGAAGAGAGAAAATCTATTGTAAGTAAAAAAATTGAAGATTTAAATAGATTATTAATCAAATAGGGGGCGTTTTATATGAAGCTTTGTAATTTAATACAAAAGATAGAGAGCAAATACCCTACTAATTTGGCTTATTCGTGGGACAACGTCGGATTATTAGTAGGAGATTACGAAAAAGAAATAAAAAAAATACTAGTTACACTAGAGGCAAATGAAGCGGTAGTAGATGAAGCCATAAAAAATAAGGTAGACTTAGTAATAACTCATCACCCTTTTATATTTTCAAAAATAAGTAGAGTTAATTCAGGCGATTTAAAGGGAAGACTTATTTTAAAATTGATAAAAAATGACATAAGTCTTTATTCTATGCATACAAACTTCGATATAGCAAAGGATGGCTTAAACGACTATTTCATGGAAATTATGGGATTTAAAAACTGCGAGATTTTAGAAGAGACTCACAGCGAAAAATTATATAAATTAGCCGTATACGTTCCGGTTGGTTATGAAGACAAGATAAGAGAGGTTTTAGGAGCAAATAATGCCGGCTATATAGGAAATTACAGCCATTGTACGTTTAACACAAAAGGAAAAGGCACATTCAAAGCAGAAGAAGGTACAAATCCGTTTATAGGAGAAATTGGTTACATAGAAAAGGCCGATGAAGTCAAAATAGAGACAGTTGTACAAGAGAGTATATTAAACAAAGTTGTACAAGAGGTAATAAAAGCACATCCATATGAAGAGGTGGCTTACGATGTATATGAATTACAAAATCAAGGACAAAAGGAAGGCTTGGGAAGAATAAGTACTCTAGATAAGGAAATGACTTTAGAAGAGTTAGCAAATAAAATTAAATCTACTTTAAATATGGATAAAATAAGATTAGTAGGAAACTTGGACAGCAAAATAAATAGAGTAGCTCTTTGTACAGGCGCTGGATCTGATTTAGTCAAATTATCTAAAGCAAAAGGTGCAGACGTTTTAATAACAGGAGATATGAAATACCATGAAGCACAAGATGCACTAGATATGGGAATGAATGTGATAGATTGCGGTCATTTTGATACAGAGGATATATTCAAAGATGTCATGAAGAGATTTATAGACAGCTTTGAAGAATTTGAAACTATAAAGAGCGAAGTATACTTAAATCCATTTAAGATAATTTAGAAAAATTTAGACAATTAAAAAAATTAAATAAAAAAATAAAAAAATTAGTTGACAAAAATTAGTAAAGAGAATATTATATAAATATAAGATAACTTAAATCCTTTGATGAGGGAGAGTAATTAAGTTTAGGTTCAATATAGAGAGTCGAGGACGGTGGAAGCTTGACAAGAAGGAATTTAATGAATGGGCCTCTGAGGAGTAAATTGAAATCATATTTTGAGAGTAGACTTTACCGTGATCGCACGTTATAGCGAAAGAGTATGTTAGTACTTTAATGAGAGGTATATATTTATATATACAATCTAGGTGGCAACGCGGATAAACTCCGTCCTATACAAATAGGACGGAGTTTTTTATTTAAAAAAAAGTTTTATACGAACTTTCAAAATGTATTTAAAAATTTATACCGAGTATTAAAATATAAGAGGAGGGAGGTGTAAAAGATGTTATGAACTCCATTTAAAGGATTTGAAAAGAAAGAATATTACAAAAACAGA
>NZ_JALEXO010000168.1 GCF_022780145.1 Intestinibacter sp. | reverse complement strand
GTGGTAATGATCAATGGTCAAACATGCTTGCAGGAACTGACCTAATAAGACGTAAATTAAACAAAAATGCTTATGCAATGACTATAACTCTACTTCTTAACTCAGAAGGTAAGAAAATGGGTAAAACTCAATCAGGTGCAGTATGGCTAGACCCTAACAAGACATCTCCATTTGAATTCTACCAATACTGGAGAAATGTTGCAGATGCTGACGTTATAAAATGCTTAAAAATGCTTACATTCTTACCATTAGAAGAAATAAAAGAAATGGAAAAATGGGAAGGTAGCGAATTAAATAAAGCTAAAGAAATACTAGCATTTGAATTAACTAAATTAGTTCACAGCGAAGAAGAAGCAATAAAAGCTCAAGAAGGAGCTAGAGCATTATTCTCTACAGGAGATGCTGCTAATATGCCAACAGTTGAATTAACAGAAGCTGACTTAACTGATGATGCTATAACTTTAGTAGATTTATTAGTTAAAGCTGAACTTGCTAGCTCAAAATCAGATGCTAGACGTAACATCGAACAAGGTGGAGTAGCTGTAGATGGCGAAAAAATAGAAGATACAAAAGCTACAGTATCTAAAGACCAATTATTTGGCAACGGTGTAGTAGTTAAACGTGGTAAGAAAAAATTTAAAAAAGTTGTTGTAAAATAATTAAATATTTTATATCGATAAAAAAGGGGTGATGTTAGGTAGAGTTTTAATTCTATTTTTCATCACTCTTTTTGATTTACATATTATAGGGGAGATAACAATGGAAAAAAATAAAGATAAATTATCTTCATTATATTTAAAATTAGAACAGGACCAAAGAGTTGTGAGGGTTTTAATAGGACCTATATACTATTTTATTTATTCTAATGATTTTGAAAAAGCTGAATTAGAAAACTTAAAGAAAAGAAATTTAGGTCAAATAAACGATTATTTATCATATGAAACTAGTCAGTATGCTGTCTACAGTATTGATATATTAAAAAGAGATTATTTTGAATTATATAATTGTAGCAAAGATTTATATGAAGATATATATAAAATTGCTTATCAAAAGAGTGTTATTTATAAAAAAGTATGCGCACTTAAAGATGATAATGAAGTCACAAATAATTTAAAAGAACTTATTTTTACATATATCAGAGAGGATATAGAAGATAGCGAGAAAAAAACATATATTGACGATATAATAAAACAATTAAATTATGAAGATAAAGGAAAAATAAATAATTCAATTGATACGATAAAAAGTAAATATTCGGATTTATATAATTTAAACCCTAGTATTTTTGACAAGATAAAGAAATCGCCTTCTAATATTAAGTTGAAAAAAACAGTAGAAACTAATAATATCGATAAAAGTAAAAATCCTATTAAAAAGAATCAAAACGATAAACAGCAAGATGTGAAATTAAATAATTTAAAAAAACAAGTTCCTCAAAAGCCGGTACAAAAACAAATGCCAAATAATAAAAATAAAAAGAAACAAAATAAACCGAGTAAAAGCTTTAAAGCAATCGGTATAATATTGGCTTTTGTGATTGTATTTTTAGCAGGATTTAGTTTTGCAAAAAATTATTTTAGCGAAGACGATGATGGGCAAGTTTTAAACACTGACTATAGTAGCGAGCAAAATGATGAACAATATAATAGTAGTGAAGATCAAGAAAATGAGTATGATGAAGAAGAACCAGTGCAAGAAGATTTAGATCAAACAGAAAATACATATACAGATGATGATGCTATTTCTCAATCACAAATAACAGAAGTTATAGATAACTTAGAATATAATTATGATGAAGCTATAAATACTGGAAATGTCGAGTTAGTATATCCATATATAACTGAAACAGGTAATTTACGTAAAAATTATGATAAATATATTCCAGAGTGGCATGAAGAAGGATTGAGAACATATATAAAAGATGTAGATTATGGACAATTCGAATATGAAGATGGTGAATATAGAATATCAAGAGTTTCTATAAACAAGGTTGTACAAAATAATAAAGTACATTATGAGAAAGAATATATAGAATTTGTTTTAGTAGAAAATGGTGATTTAGAATTATTAGTAGATAGATGCGAAAATTATTCTATGTTAGATAGCGATTATAATTATTCAGAATAGTATTAAGACAAAAAATATAAAATCCTCTTTGTTTTTATTTGGCAAAGAGGATTTTTTTTAATTATTTAACTCCCATTATACCGTCGACTAATACATCTACAGTAGCATTTAAGAAATAATCGTTTATATTTACATCCTTTAAAGCTTCTCTTATAGCTTCTTCAGTGTGCTTAACACCAGTTAATTTTTTTTCTATAAAAGATACATCTTCTTTACCGAAGAAATCGCCGAAGAATTTAATTTCAGTTATAATTCCCTTATTTACGTTTAAGTTAAATTCAACATTTCCACCTGGGTATTTTAATTCGTTGATTAGAGAGAATTTTGGTGAATTTCCAAAGTTCCAATCCCAAGTGCTGTATTTTTCTTCGACAAGCTTTTCTATTTCTGCTACATCTTTGTCAGTTAGAGTGTATGGTGTACTGTCTTTATCTGTTTTAGCGATAAAGTCCATTAGATAGTCCTTGAATTCTAAGACAGTCATAGGTTTCTTTAAGTGGTCGCTTATGTTAGTTACTCTTGATTTTACAGATTTTACAGATTTACCTTCGAATTTAATAGGTTTTACCTTAAGTGCTGCTGAAACATCGTTTATTTCAGAAGAGAATAGTAAAGTTCCGTGGTGCATTACTTTGTCTTTGTAATTGTATTGTGCATTACCAGAGAATTTTTGCCCATCGATTAATAGGTCGTTTCTTCCGGAAAATTCAGCATTTATATCAAGTCCTTTTAGAGCCTCTACTATAGGCATAGTAAATCTCTTGAAGTCGCTGAAGCTGTTGTTGTTGCAGGCTATAAAAGTGAAGCATAAATTTCCTAAATCATGGAAAACTGCTCCACCACCTGATTGTCTTCTAACTACAGTTATATTGTTTTCTTTTACGTATTCGTAGTTTATTTCAGATAGTGTATTTTGGTTTTTACCTACTATTATTGCTGATTCATTCCTCCAAAGTAAAAATAAATCTTCTGTCGCATTTTTTAAAAAATATTCCTCCATAGCTAGGTTGAAATATGGATTTGTTCTTTCGTTGTAAACTAATAGCATTAATCGATTGTCCTCCTATAAATTTGTAAATTATATTATTTCAACAAAATAATTCGACATAAACTTCAATTTCCCTCTAATTTTTATTAAAAATGATATTTTTCATCAATTTAAGAAGGGATTAGAAATATATATATATTATAATTAATAAGTTTTAAATTGTAAATTTTTTAATAATTTTAAAAATTTAAATATAATTTTTATTTAAGAAAAATGGCGTATAATATTGAACTTATTGGAAAATTAATATATAATTAAATAGCATAAAAAAGTGAATAATAGTAAGGTAGAGGAGCAGTATATAAGAGTACAAATAATGAGTTAAGCGGCGTAGATTTATTTAGAAAGGATATATTGCCGAAGTGTGTAGACGATGCTTTAAGTCTATATAACTGGGGGTATACATAATATGTATATCACTGTCACTAAATGTGGAGAGCTATCATTTTAACTCATCTTTATAACATATAAAATAGCATATCTAATTCATTAGATTTATGACAATAGTTTAGTGAACCTTTCTGATATTCATTATATTAGGAGGAGAAAATGAAAAACAAAAAAACAAAAATAGCTTTGATATCAATGATGATATTTTTAATGTCAACTGTCATGGCATTTGCTGAAGAAGTAGACATAGCACAAGTAAATGCAGACAAATACGGATTTCTAACTTTAATACCACCGATAGTGGCAATAGTTTTAGCCTTTGTGACTAAAAACGTAGTTGTATCTTTGGCACTTGGAATCTTATCAGGTGGAATAATTCTTAATTTTGCAGGATTTAATATTTTTTACACTATAGTTCAAGCGTTCTTGGATTTAGTAAATAGAGCGGTAGGTTCTTTAGCTGATCCTTGGAATGCAGGGATAATTCTACAGGTTTTAGCTATAGGTGGTGTAATCAACCTAGTAAGTAAGATGGGTGGAGCTAAAGCTATAGCAGAAGCTCTATCAAAAAAGGCAAAAAGTGCAAGATCAGCACAGATAATTACATGGTTTGCTGGACTTTTAGTATTTTTCGATGATTACGCAAACTCTCTAATAATAGGTCCTATGATGAGACCTGTAACAGATGGAATGAAAATATCTAGAGAAAGACTTGCCTTCATCATAGATGCAACAGCAGCTCCAGTAGCAGGTATAGCTATAATATCAACTTGGATAGGTCTAGAAGTCGGACTTATAGGAGATGCCTTCAATTCAATTGGAGTAGATCAAAATGCATTTGGAGTATTTTTAAGTACTATACCATTTAGATTCTACAATATATTGATATTGGCATTTATAGTAATAACAGCACTTTTATTAAAAGACTTCGGCCCTATGAGAAAATGCGAGTTACAAGCAAGACGTGGAGGACAAGTTCTTGAAGATGGAGATAAATTAAACGAACAAATATCAAAAGAACACGATGATTTAGAACCATTAGAAGGTGTTACACCTAGCGTATGGAATGCAATAATTCCTATAGGAACTTTAATAATAGCGGCTTTAATAGCATTTTATTACAGTGGATATACAGCTATAATGGGTTCAGAAGATGCCGCTACAATAGCAATAATGCAAAATTCACCAATTTCATTTGCAGCTATAAGAGAAGCTTTCAGTAATTCAGATGCATCTGTAGCTTTATTCCAATCAGCGTTGTTTGCAGGAATAGTGGCAATGGCTATGGGTGTTTTCAAAAAAATGTTTACAGTAGCTCAAGGAATAGAAATCTGGATAGATGGTATGAAGACATTGCTTATAACTTGTGTAATATTAATATGCGCTTGGTCTCTAAGCTCTGTTATAAAAGAATTAGGAACAGCAAAATTCTTAATCAACTACTTATCAGGCTCTATACCAGCATTTACTCTACCAAGTATAATATTTGTATTAGGTGCTATAATATCATTTGCAACTGGTACATCATATGGAACAATGGGAATTCTTATGCCGCTTGCAATACCTCTAGCATACTCTATAAATCCTGATATGAGCTATGTAATAGTTTCAACAAGTGCTGTTTTAACTGGTGCAATATTTGGAGACCACTGCTCACCAATATCAGATACAACTATACTATCTTCAATGGGTGCAGGATGCGACCATATAGAACACGTTAGAACACAAATACCATATTCACTATTTATAGCAGCTATAACTATAGTATTTGGGTATATACCAGCTGGATTTGGATTACCTGTATATGTAGTTTTACCACTAGCATTAATAGCTGTATTTGTAGGAGTTCAAATATTTGGTAAGAGTGTAGAAGTAGAACAAGAATAGAAATTTAAATAGAATAAAATAAATTAAAACTGTTGTGTGAGCTTTCATGCAGCAGTTTTTTATTATAAAAAATAATATACAGGCAATAATAATAGATAAAACAAAGAAAGGAGTGCTATATATTTAATAGCTAAGTAGTGTATTATTATGCCTTATATAAATTTTAAAGAAGAAAATTATAAATTATCAAAGCAATTAAAAAACAGAAAGGACAACAATATAGATATTAGAAAAAAGATTATAAATGATCACAGTTTAGTTAGTGATTACAGTCCATTTGACGAGTTTAGCTTTAAAAATATAAAAAATAAAGTTATAGGCAGCGATAAAGCCTTAGATGAAGTCGATTTTAGACTTAAAATAGGCAAAAACTTTGTATGTGTAAATTTTTATAGATGTAAATTTCAAAATATTAAATTTGTAGATTGTTCATTTATAGGATGTAACTTTAATAGATGTACTTTCGAAAGTGGTGGCGTTGTATTCGAAAATTGCACTTTTATAAAATCTGATTCGATAAAAACGCCATCTTTAAATGTCAAAGATAATTTTTCGACTGTATTTGAGGAGTGTAGAATATATGCTAAATTTAAAGGTTGTGATTTATCTTATTCTATATTTGAAAGCTCTAATTTAAAAAACACTAGCTTTGAGCTTTCAAATATGCAGGCGGTGATTATGACAAAATGCGATTTATACAATATAGAGGTATGCGACTGTGATTTTCAGAAATTTAAAACCTACAAATGTTATATAAATAATTTCGAATTCAATGATAAGTACATGACTATTTTTGATGAGAAGACATTTTTTGATAAATTAACAGAGAGAAAAAAAGATAGAGACGAGTATGAAGGGATATACACCATATATCAAAATATAGCCGATAAATACAAGCAAAATAATTTAAACAGTAATTTTGGAGAGTATTACTATTTAGCTAAAAGAGAAGAACACAAAACTTTGGGATTTTTGCCGAAAATAGAGTCGTATTTATATTGGTTTTCATGTGGATATGGCGAGAGACCTATCTACAGTATTTATGCGAGTTTAATTATAATAGCTGTGTTTGCCTTTTTGTACCTAATATTTGGAATAGAAATACACGAGCAATTAGTACAGTACAGTAATTTACAGACACTAAAATTTTTATCTGTAGAGAGATTTTATCGAGATTTTAAAGAGGCGTTTTTTTTAAGTGTGAGTTTATTTACAGGGGTTGGTGGAGAAAATGGTATTGCTGCATTATCTTCGTATTTATTTGCAGATATGGAGATGCTCATAGGGGTGATTATGATGGGAATTGGTACAGGTACTTTAGTCAGAAAAATTATAAGATAGCTTAAACAGATATTGTAAGTTAAGGATTAATAAAGGTATAGATGCTATTATTAAAATAATCAAAAGGACAGCTTAAAGAAAAGTGTAAATATTGCGGTTTTATGATACAATGTTAAAAAAGATATTACAGGCGGAGGGTACAATGAATTCTAATGAAAGAGTAGACGAATTTTTAAAATTACAAGAAAAAGGTATCTCCTTAGAGGAAATATCTTCTACATTAGGTGTAAAACCACAAACACTTAGAAAAGATTTAAATAAAAGTGGATATAAAAGTGTCAAGGGTAAATATATAAAAAATAACTTTGAACAAGTAAAATTTAAAGAGACTGACACAATCACGACAGTCGAAAAACCACTTTCTAAAAATAAAAATACTAAACATAAAAAAGATAAAAAAATAAATATAACTCAAGAGGATTTGGATAAGCTATGTGAAGTTTACGATTGGTATCTATCAGTAAAAGACTGCAAATCTTTAAAGAGAAAGAAAAGTAAAAAGGATATAGTTATAGATTTTGAGCCTACAGAGGATAAAAATGTAAGCTTGAAGGTAGATAAATCGGTTTGGGAGGATTTTTTGCGTTTATGTAGCAATTCAAGCTACGACAGAAAGACGATAGTTACCCAAGCTTTAAGTGACTTTATGAAGGTATATAAAGATCTGCTTTAAATAATAAAATTGATAAATTAAGCTTCTAAATTCTATAGAGGCTTAATTTTGTTTAAAATATATAAAATAATTGGGAGGTATAAATGAAGATTTTAGTAGTAGAGGATAATATAAAATTATTAAAAAGCATTGTAGATGAATTAAATAATCATTTTGAAACAGAATCCTGTAGCGATGGCGAAGAGGCGTTATATATGATAGAGCAAAATATATACGATTTGATAGTTTTAGATTTGATGTTGCCGAATTTATCTGGAATAGAGATATTAAAATCTATGAGAGATAAATTTATAGATATTCCAGTTTTGATATTGACTGCAAAGGAATCTTTAAATGATAAAGTAAAGGCATTTGAAATAGGTGCTAACGATTATCTTACAAAGCCATTTTATATGGAAGAATTGGTAGCGAGAATATATGCTATTTTGAGAACAAATGGAAAGATGCAGGCTAGAAATACGATAGACTTTAAGGATTTACATTTAGATTTAAACAAGAGAAGAGTATTTATAAAGGATGAAGAAATAGAGCTTCAAAATAAGCAATTTAATTTATTGGAGTATTTGCTTTTAAATAAAGGGACTATACTTTTAAAGGAACAGATTTACGATAGAGTTTGGGGTATAGATTCAGATGTTACAATAGAAATTGTAGAGGTGTACATAAGTCATTTGAGAAAAAAATTAAGTAAATACGGATATGATAAATACATAAAAACAAAGAGAAAAGTAGGTTATATGTTCGATGATAAGTAAAGAAGTTCTTGAAAATACTCAGAAAAAATTAATTAAAATAAATATGCTCGTAGTTTCGGGTTTTTTAATTCTGCTATGTATTTTTACATATTTTTATTTTAGTTATAACAATGATACAAATATAAATAGAGAGATGCAAGAAGAGCTCAACTCTATAATACATCAATTAGAGCAACTAGATAGCAGATATGGCATTTTATATAGTGATCCTAAAAATATGGTTTATATATATGTAGATGGAACCTTAATAATAAATCCAAAAAATAATCCGTACTTTGAAAATGAGGTTCCAGATTATCAGCAAAAGGATAATCTAGATGGATTTTATTCTTATAAAAAAGGAAAATATAATTTTAGAGTTTGTAATTATACATATGGCGATTACCATATAAAAATAATGAGAGAGATAAACAGCGAATTAAATTCAAGAAGGCAGCTGCTTTTGACTATGATTCGTGCTGTTGTTATTTTCTGTATTTTAACTTATTTTATAGCGCTTTACTTAACTAGAAATGCTTTAAAACCAATAGAGATAACTTGGAATAAGCAAGCAAAATTTATTCAAGATGCATCACATGAATTAAGAACTCCTATTACAATAGTATTTTCAAAATTGGAGGGACTTTTAAAGCATCCAAATAATACAATAAGTGATGAGGTCGAGGGTATTGCAGATGCGATGAACGAATCTAGAAGGCTTAAAAAGATGATAAATGACTTATTGACACTTACTAAGGAGGACTATGTGGATTTAGTTGAAAAAGAAGAGCTTGATTTAGAGAAGCTAGTCGAGGATATATGTGACGATTTTTTCGATATAGCTTTAATACAGAATAAAACACTTAAAATTTCTTCTCAATTAAAGCATAAAAATATAATAAGTGACAAAAATAAACTTCGACAACTTCTTATAATTTTTATAGACAATGCATTTAAATACACTGAAGAGGAGGATTATATAAAAATTTCTCTAAAGGAAAAGGAGGAAAGTATTTATATAACGATCGAAGATAATGGAATGGGAATTAAAAAAGAAGAAATACCGCATTTATTCGATAGATTCTTCAGAAGTGAAAACGTCAGAAACAAAGATATCGATGGCTCTGGAATAGGTCTTTCCATAGCAAAGGTACTGTCTGAAAGTTTAAAATACAAGCTTAATGTAAATTCAGAATACGGCAAATGGACTAAGTTTGATATAATTATACCTATAGATATAGATTAGTAAAAATTAACAAGATAAAATATGTTTTTATATAAAAAATATGGGTATAATTGTTAATAGATAAATATAAATAAGAAATTAGGAGGACGAATAAATGGCAAAAATAATCAATTCAATCGAATTTAACGATACAATAAAAGAAGGAGTAGTAGTTGTAGATTTTTTCGCAACTTGGTGTGGACCTTGTAAGATGTTAGCTCCAGTATTTGAAGAACTAAACGAAGAACTTGAAGATGTAAACTTTGTAAAAGTAGATATAGATCAAAGTATGGATTTAGCTCAAAAATTTAGAATAGTATCAGTTCCAACTATGAAAATATTCAAAGATGGTCAAGAGGTAGATACATTAATGGGATTTATGCCTAAGGAAGCTATAAAGAGCAAGGTAGAAGCACATTTATAAAAAGGTGATTGTTATGAGATATGACATAGCCATAATTGGCAGTGGTCCAGCTGGACTTAGCGCCGCTGTAAATGCAAAGATAAGAAACAAAAATTTTATAATATTTGGGAACAAAAATTTAAGCACTAAAATCGAAAAAGCGCCAGTTGTAGATAATTATTTGGGACTTTACAATATAACAGGTCAAAATCTAAAGGAAAGTTTTAAAAAACATATAGATTCTATGAATATAGAAATCGATGAGCATAGGATAACAAATGTATACGCTATGGGAGACTACTTCGCTTTGATGAGTGGGAGTGAGATGTTTGAGGCGACTACTGTTATAATCGCTATAGGCACAGATAGCGCTAAATCAATAAATGGAGAAGAGGAATTCTTAGGAAGAGGTGTAAGCTATTGTGCAACCTGTGATGCTCCTCTTTACAGAGATAAGGATGTATGTGTACTTGGATACAATAAAGAGTCTATACACGAAGCTAATTTCTTAAATGAAATAGCTTCAAAAACGTATTTTATTCCGATGAGAAATGCTTTGAAAAACGATTTAGATTCTATAGATAAAAACATCGAAATAATAAGCAAAAAGCCTACAGAAATAAAGGGCGAAATGCTTGTAAATGAATTAAATTTCGAAGATCAATCATTGAAAGTAGATGGAGTTTTTATAATAAAGGACAGTATGTCACCTAAAAATTTAGTGCCAGGCTTAGAGATGAATGATAAATATATAAAAGTAGACATAAATATGAAGACTAATTTAGCCGGACTATTTGCTTGTGGAGATTGTGTAGGAAGACCTTATTCTTATATCAAGGCTGCCGGTCAAGGGCTTACTGCAGCTTTAAGTGCAGTTGAATATTTAGCTGAAAAATCTAATTAAATACGATATATATAAAAAGGATACAGAAATTGTATCCTTTTTGTTTGCTCGATTTAGAACAATTTAAAATACAATTAATATAATAATATTGGAGAAAAATATATTAATCGTATCTTGAGGAGTATGTTATGAATGAGTATAAGAAAGTAAAGAATATCTTAATTGTCATACTGATAGCTAATTTATTAGTTGCTTTTTCAAAAATAATAATTGGAAATTATATAGGTAGCTACAGCGTATCTGCAGATGGATTACATTCTTTAGCGGATACAGCGTCTAATATAGTAGGGATTATAGGAGTTATGATAGCCTCAAAACCGTCTGATAAGGAGCATCCATATGGTCATAAGAAGTTTGAAGTATTATCTAGTTTATTCATAGGGATTATGCTGATTTTTATAGCGGGAAAAATTATAATTGAGTCGATTTTACAGATAAACAGCAGGGATAGTTTAAATTTGACAATAGAAAGCTTTATAATATTGGTAATTACACTTATTATAAATATTATTGTCTCCAGATATGAATACAAGGCTGGTAAAAAATTAAATAGCTACGTATTGATATCCGATTCACTCCATACTAAAAGCGATATATTTATATCTATTGGAGTTTTAATTACATTGTTAAGTATAAAATTAGGGGCTCCAGTAATTATAGACAATGTGGTTTCATTTGTAGTAGCTGGATTTATATTGTATGCAGCTTGTAAGATTTTTAAATTGACAATCGATATATTGGTGGATAGAGCTATGGTCGAAGAGCGAGACGTTAAGGAGGCTGTAGAGGATTTTGAAGAGATAAGAGAAATTCACAAAATAAGAAGCAGGGGAAGTGAAAATGACATCTATATAGATATGCATATTATGGTAGAGCCAGATATGACTGTCGAGACTTCACATCAACTAGAACATAATATAGAGAGAAAAATGCAAGAAAAAATAAACGAAAATATACATGTAATAATTCATATGGAACCTTATTATAGATGTTAAAATAAAAAGGTAGTCGATTTTAATCGCCTACCTTTTGTAATAATAACTAAAATATATTAGTCAATTTTTTTAGAATGATTTATTAAACTGTCAAGTCTTCTGTTTAAGTTGTCTATTGCAATATTTATTTGACTTAAAGAATCACTTACCAAGCTATCTTCCTCAACTTTATAATTTAGATAAAAATCATCAAGTTGTTGTATAAATTTATAGGCATGAGCGGTAGTTTCTAAGTATTCATTAAAGTATTTGCTTTTTATGCCTTTTTTAAACTTTTCTATATCTTTTTTTATAAAATCAACAAGCTTAATTTGATTTGAGAAAGCTCCTTGAGGTATTGGATAAGGCATAATTCTTTGTAAAAAATATTGGTTTTTAGCATTTATATTGTATGTATACATAACTTCAAGGTCGTCTTCTAATATGAATTTTATAAAATATAAATCACCTTGAACCTTTTGGATTTTGTCTGCACCAAGTTGTCTCAATAATATTTCTATTGAATCACCTTTTACTGAATTAATTCTGTCAACTGCCAAGATAAACACTCCTTTACTATTAAAAAAATATTATATTTATATTATATAATTATATAGCAAATTTTATTAATAAATAAGCTGATGATATAATTATTGTTAAAATCATTATAGGGAATCCTATTTTTAAGTAATCTATAAATGTTATAGGATAGCCATGCTTTTGACCTACACTAGCTAAAACTACATTCGCAGAGGCACCTATTAAAGTTCCATTTCCTCCAAGACATGCACCTAGAGAAGTTGCCCACCATAAAGGCATAACATCCATACCCTTAGTTTGCATAGTAAGAATTAAAGGTATAAGTGTTGCGACAAAAGGTATATTGTCTAAGAATGATGAAACTACTGCAGAAATCCATAGTATTAAGAACATAGTTAAAACGACATTTCCATGAGTTTCTGTAATCAACAAGTTTGCAAGCATAGAAATTACACCAGTATTAGAAAGTCCTCCTACTATTATGAATAACCCAGCAAAAAATGCAATTGTAGGCCATTCTACACTGTATATTATTTCATGAGGGTCTTGCTTACCTATCAATAATAATATACATGCACCACTTAAAGCTATTACAGATGATTCAATACCTAGTTTGCTATGAGACATAAAGCCAATCAATATTAGAATAAGGACAAATATACTTTTTACTAGTAGTGTTTTGTCTTGTATTGCCTTTTTTTCATCTAAGTTGGATATTAATTTTTCTGAATCTTCACTTTTAATAAGGTCTTTTCTGTAAATAATTTTAAAAATTAATATTACAACGGCTAGTGTTATAACTATTACTGGTCCTAAATTAATTAGGAAATCACCGAAACTTAAGCCAGCAGCACTACCAATCATAATGTTAGGTGGGTCACCTATTAATGTTGAAGTACCACCAATGTTTGATGCTATAATCTGTGTAATTAAAAAAGGAATAGGATTTATTGAAAGTATGTCACTAATTACAAGTGTCATAGGTCCTATTAACAAAACAGTAGTTACATTGTCTAATACAGCAGATAAAAATGCTGTTATTATCATAAAGTAAACCATGATTTTAGAAGGATCACCTTTAGAAATTTTTGCTGTCAATATAGCGACGTATTCAAATAATCCAGATTTTTTTACAATTGCAACGACAATCATCATTCCAATTAATACAAATAATGTATTAAAGTCGATATGGCTGATACCTTCTTCAAATGTAAGTATTTTAAATACAAACATTAGAGCAGCACCAGACAAAGCTACAACAGTTCTATCGATTTTTTCACTTATTATCAATACCATGACAATAGCAAAAATAGCGATAGCGATTATTTGTTGTGTATTCATGTTTGTTTCCTCCAATTTCCATAATATAATTAAGCTATCTAAAGATAATAGTCCTTTTTTACAAAAATATCTACAAAAAAAAAGTAAACTTAACATAAAGTTAACATAAATATCTATGTCAACGTTTGATTAAGTAAAATATTATTTTAATAATATATATATTTTTTATTTCATTTTTGAAGGAATTTTGAGTTTTTTATCGAATAAAATAAGATAATACAGCAAGGAGGTAGCTAGATGGAAAGATGGCAAAGAATGAATGTAATTTTTAGTTTAATAGGGCTTGCTATATGTATAGTTTGTATAATTTTTGTAAAAAAGGTTCCTGTATTATTACTACCAGCTGCATTTGCGCTTGGAATAGCTTTTAATTGCTTTAAGACTATATATAAAAAGACACCACCTCCAGGATATGAACAAGAGGTTGAAACTAAAAACAATAATATTCAAAAAAATAAAAAGAAGAAAAAAACTAAAAAAAGATAATTCGAAAATCCATTCGCTATAAAAATAGAGGATGGATTTTTTAAATTTTATCTAAATATAGTAGATGATTTTTTAAATTGATAAATATTTATGGTATAATAATATAAAAAACGATATTGAGGTTGAATATATGAAGGATGGGTTTAATAGAGATATAGATTATTTAAAAATATCTTTAACTGATAAATGTAATTTAAGATGTGTTTACTGTATTAGAGAAGATACAGATTTTTCAGGTCAAGCTTTAAATAAATTTTTGAAAGTTGATGATTATAAATTTATAATAAAATCGATGTCTAAATTGGGTATAAAAAAGATAGAATTTACAGGAGGAGAGCCTCTTTTAGATTCTAATTTATGTGAACTGATTTACTTTGCTAAAAATAATTGCAATATAGAAGAGGTAACGCTTACTACAAATGGAATTGATTTTTATAAACAAGCAGCAAACTTAAAAAATGCTGGATTAGATCAAGTAAATATAGGGATTAATTCCTTAAAGGAGTATAGATACAACTCTATTACAAGAAATGGAAGTTTATGTGATGTGTTGAAATCATTTAATACTGCACTTAAATTAAATATCGAAACTAATATAGATACTTTGATTATAAAGGGATTTAACGATGATGAAATATATGATTTTATCGAATTTGCCAAAAACTTTCCTATAACCTTGAGATTTTTTGAGGTTATGCAAATTGGAGAGATGAAGAGTTTATTTGAAGCTGGTTATTTAAATATAGTTGATATTATGGATAATATAGAAGGTATTAGCAAAGTTTTATCAAATGACAAGATTTGTAGAAATTACTATAAATTACAAGGTGCTAAAGGCAAAATAGGAGTAGCATCTGTATTTAATGATCCAAATTGCTGGTCATGCAATAAGATATTACTCAGCTACGACGGCAAGCTTAGACTTTGCACTTATTCTGATAAAGAATACGATATATTACCGTTTTTGAATAAACCTATAACGTTTTCTGAATTTATAAAAGATGTTATACCTTATAAGCCTAAGGACTTCGATGAAATAAAAAACAATATTACAAGTAGAAATATAAATGAGATATAAAAAGAGCAGAGAGATGCTCTTTTTTAGTGTTTTTATAATATGTAAAACTTTAAAAATAGCTATATTAAAGTAAAGGTGAGGTAAAAATATGGAAATTTGTAAAATAGGTGAAATACTTAGAGTAAATACACAGAGAGTAAAGTACAATAGTGGGTTTGTATTTTATAAAAATAATTATGTAAGCAATAATTATTCTAGTTTAAAAGACTCTACAGCGACTTTTTATGGAAGTGTATACGATGATTATCACAAAAGGACATATACTGCTATGATAAGCATAAATTGTAAAACTAGGGTAATTTCAAATACAAGTTGTGATTGTCAAAATGCGTTCACAGTAAATAAAGATACAAAAATTTGTCCTCATATGGTGGCAATAGTTTTGAAGGGATTGGAATATTTAAAAAATAAAAATAAAAAGACTTTATCTAAAAAAGATGTAGTAATAAATCCCATCGTAAGCTTTGATATAAGCCAATCGAGAAATTCAAACTTAAGGGCTGATTTAAACATCGAAGGCGTAGATAAAAGTGAATATTACAAGATTTTTAAATCGTATAAGGAAAATTACAAATATCACCTTATGCCAGATGGAAGCTATTTAGATTTAAGAGATAATGATTTAGAAAAGGTATTTAAGCTAGTAGACATCTTAGATATATACACAGATTTAGAAAAAATAAAAATACCAAATAACAAAGCCATATTTTTAGATAGTGTTCTTGAAGATTTGAATTTTGTAAGTGGTAAAAAATACGTAGACAATGTAATTAAAAAATACGATAAGCTAAATAAAAATATTGAGATTCCAAAAAATTTAAATGCAACTCTTAGGGACTACCAAGTTGAGGGCTTTGAATTTTTTAAAACTCTATCTAACTACGGTTTTGGCGGGATATTGGCAGACGAAATGGGTCTTGGAAAGACAATTCAAACGCTGGCGTTTTTGTTGTCTGAACAAAATAAAAAGAGCATGGTCGTAACCCCTACAGCTTTAATTTACAACTGGAAAAGTGAATTTGAGAGATTTGCTCCAGATATAAAGGTAGCGCTTGTATACGGAAGTAGAGAAAAAAGAAAAAAAATACTAGAAAATAAAGATGATTACGATGTCGTTTTGACTACTTACGGAACTTACAAAAACGATCTAAAAGACTACGAAGATTTGGAATTTGATTATTTAATAATAGATGAAGCTCAAAACATAAAAAATCCAAATTCAGAAACTACAAAGGCGATAAAAAAAATAAAATCTAAGTCTAAATTCGCTCTTACAGGAACTCCAATTGAAAATAATCTAGTCGAGCTTTGGTCTATATTCGACTTTGTGATGCCTGGGTATTTATACACCAAAGATAAATTTGAAAAGATATTTGTAAACGACGACAAAAATATAGATGATTTAAAAAATATGATAAAGCCGTTTATCCTTAGAAGGAGAAAAAAGGATGTAATAGATGAGCTTCCAGAGAAAATAGAACAGAAATTCTACATAGAGCTAGATAAAGAGCATAAAAAAGTATATAAATCATTTGTCAGCTTATTAAAAAGACAGATAGTAGAAAGTGACATAGATAATATGACTTTATTTGCAAATCTTACAAAGCTTAGGGTACTGAGTATATCTCCAGAGCTAGTTGTAAAAAACTACAAGGGTAAAAACTCTAAATTAGAGATGCTTGTAAAAATTATAAAATCAAGTAAAAACAGAAAAATACTAGTATTTTCTCAATTTACAAAAGTACTTGCTTTGATATCAGATAGACTAGAAAAAGAAAATATAAGCTTTAACTACTTAGATGGAAAAACAGATGCGAAGAGAAGACTTGAGTTAGTAGAGGATTTTAACGAAGACGAGTCTAAAAAGGTGTTTTTAATATCATTAAAGGCGGGAGGAACAGGTCTTAATTTAACTAGTGCCTCTATGGTAATACATTTTGACCCTTGGTTTAATCCAGCAGTAGAAGATCAAGCTAGCGATAGAGCGCATAGAATAGGACAAAAAAATGTAGTAGATGTAATAAAGCTTATATCTAAAGGTACTGTTGAAGAAAAAGTAGTGGCGATTAAGGAATATAAAAAGGAACTAGCAGATGATGTGATAAACTCAAATTTAGAAAATAATGAGTCTATAAAAAAATTATCTAGACAAGAAATTATAGATTTATTTGAAAATATGGATTAAAACACAAATAATAAAGTTTTTCTTATTGACTTATAAATCATTTTATTATAATATATCTTATTGCTAATTTTTGGAAATGAAGAATGATTACATTTTTTTGATATAGATTTAAGATATAAAAAGAGAAGGAGATGTGGTTATGGAACAAACAAATAATGATTTAGGCACAGGAAAAATAGGAAAACTATTGTTACAATTGGCAATACCATGTATAATAGCTCAGCTTGTAAACTTACTTTACAATATAGTAGATAGAATATTTATAGGTAGAATGGTAAATGGACAGTTGGCTATGGCGGGGATTGGTATAGTAACTCCTATAGTAGTGTTGATTACGGCTTTTAGTGCACTTGTAGGCTTTGGTGGATCACCTGTAGCCGCTATAAAAATGGGCGAAAAGGACAATGATGGTGCAGATAAAATTTTAAGCAACAGTTTTACGATGTGTATTTTAATAGGAATAGTTTTAACTATTGTATGTTTGGTATTTAAGAAACCTATTATATATGCATTTGGCGCAAGTGATACGATTTATCCATATGCACAAGATTATCTATCAATATACATTATAGGTACTATTTTTGTAGAGATAGCAATCAGTATGAACTCATTTATAAATACTCAAGGATTTGCTAAAATCGGTATGATAACTGTTATAATAGGGGCTGCTTTGAATATAATTTTAGATCCAATATTTATATTTGGATTAAATATGGGTGTAAAAGGTGCAGCGCTTGCAACTATAATTTCACAATTTGTATCAGCTGTGTTTGTACTTAGATTTTTATTTGGAAATAAGAGTATACTTAAAGTTAGAAAAGAATATTTAAAATTAGATAAAGCTGTAGTTAAATCAGTATTATCTTTAGGTGTATCACCTTTTATAATGCAGGCTACTGAAAGTATAGTTTTAATATGTTTAAATAACCAATTGGCGAGATATGGTGGTGACTTAGCTGTCAGTGCTATGACTATAATGACTAGTATGATGCAATTTATAACTATGCCACTTAGCGGTCTAGTTCAAGGTGCGCAACCTATAATAAGCTACAACTACGGGGCTAAAGATTACGACAGAGTAAAATCAGCTTTTAAACTTTTATTTATTTGTTGTGTAACTTTTGCTGCTACAGTAGTAGCATTACTTGTAATATTCCCAAGCTTTTTTGTAAATATATTCAATGGAGATAAAGAGTTAGTTGAAATAACTTCATGGTGTATGAGAATTTACTTCATAGGTATACCTGTATTTGGAGTTCAAATAGCATGTCAACAGACTTTTATTGCCTTGGGACAAGCTAAGATTTCACTATTTTTAGCATTGCTTAGAAAAATGATTTTATTAGTTCCACTTATATTCATATTGCCTGTAGTTTTAAAGGGTGGACTTATGTCTGTAATTATGGCAGAACCAATTTCTGATGTAACTGCAGGTGTTATAACAGGTACTTTATTTGCTAGATTTTATAAAAAAGAATTTTGCAATGAAATAGCAGCTTAAATAATAAAAGTCTTCACTGGATTTAACAGGTGAAGACTTTTTGACTTATTACATATTTTTATAACATACGATATGTTCTTCTTGTTTGCCGTTATTATCTATAACTACTAAAAATTCTTTATAATGTGCGTTGTGTGGTTTGTAGAACTCACAAGAGATTACATGCTCATTATCTTCTAATTCTAAAAATTCGTTGTCTTTTAAAAATTTTCTATCTATTAATTGTAATAATCTATCCAAACTACTCATATATAAACCTCCATAACCTATCTGTATATTTATATTAATTATATACCCAAATAAATCATTTTAAATCGTTTTTATATATAATTTGGAATTTATTTCTATTCGATTGTCAAATTTATTATATTATTATTAGAAGTCCTGATTTCACCTATATAACCGGTTAGATTATAATTAAATGCATCTCTAATTACTTTGAGAAGCTTATCAGAGTCGACAGCATCTTCTCTATAGTAGAAAAAATCAAAGCAATTATTGTCGATGATTCTCTTTACAAATTCCACGGGAAGATTTAGATTTATGTATTCTCCGTTGAATGTATTTATATTTATTATAAGTTTTTTCATATATAAAACCCCCTTTATAAATTTTATATTAGAAAAAAATTTTTAGAATAAAGTTTTTTATAATTAGCAAAAATATTTACTATATGGAGGCTTTTATGATAAAATGATTTATTGGAAAAAAATATATAAAAAGGAGTTGTAAAGAGTGTTTAATTATTTGAAGTTTGCAATATTTCAAATTATAGGTTTTATTTCTTCTTTACCGTTGATTAGAAAAATTAAAAAAAATCCAGATAATTACTCTAATGAAGAGAAATTTAAGTTTCTAAAGAAACAAGCCAGTAAATCTTTAGACTTAGTGAATATTAAATTAAATATTCTTGGAAAGGAAAGAGTTCCTAAAGAACCAGTGTTGTTTGTTATAAATCACTCTAGTATGCTTGACAGCTTTATCTTGATATCTAGTATACCTAAGCCTATTGGGGTGGTTATCGCAGATGTCCCTACATGGAGAAATATTCCAATTGTTAGACATTGGATAGATATCACAAAATCTGTATATATTAATAGGGAAAACAACAGAGAAGGGGTAAAAAGCATCAATAAATGCGCGGAAAATATAAAGGAAGGTCAAAGTATGGCGATATTCCCAGAAGGGGATTTGACTTGGGTTAAAGATCCTAAATCTTTGGTCTCAGATTTTAGGGCAGGAGCATTAAAGATAGCGTACAAGGCAAAATGTCCTATAGTACCTATGGTAATTAAAAATTCACTAGGTACTTACGACGGATATGAACCTGTGGGGAAGATACATTCAAAGGATGTAGAAATAGAATTTTTAGATCCTATATACGACCATCTAGAAAATCCTAGATTAAAAACAGTAGAGTTAGCAAAATCTATAAGAGAAAACATGATAGACAAGATGAAACAATTTCAACAAAAGGCAGGAAATAAAACAATTATAGAAGAAATTATCTAAATACGTTTAAAATAAAGGCAAGTAAAATTTGTAATTTTACCTGCCTTTTTCTAATGCTTTATTTTAAATGTATCGCATTTGCCGGTTTTTTCGGTGATTAAAACGTGTGTGGCGTTACAGCCTCCGTATAAGTTATAAGTGCAGTTTTTAGCACAGCAGCTTATATTTTGGCTATTTGTAATATTTATATCGTCGAGTGAAGATGTAGATTTAAAATGAGCTTCTTTAAATGTATCGCAGTTGGTCTCGTTAAAATTAGTGGCATCGTAGCCGTTTATCTTTATGTAAGAGGCGTAACAATAGCCCTGATTATTGTAAGCACAATTTGATACTAGACAGTTTAAATTGCTTTTCATAGTAATTCACAACCTTTAAATTAAATATTTTCATACCTTTATTATGGTAAAATTTATGTTTTTTAATACTGATTTATGTATTTATTTTAGAAAATTTATAAAAAGTAAAATACAGGGTACTGAGAATGCATCGAGTAAAAATGCAGCTACCATAGGCACTATTAAAAATGCATTTTCGCTTTTGCCGTATTTACTCGTAAGTGTAGACATATTGGCGAGGGCATTTGGCGTAGCACCTAGAGTATGACCGATAAGTCCACTTATCATAATTGCTGCATCGTAGTTTTTTTCTAATAATTTAAAGCATATAAATACACTGTAAAATAAGACAAAAATAACTTGACAACATACTATAAAAACTACAGGACCTAACAAGCTAGATAAAGTGTATATATCTATACTCATAAGTGCCATAGTTAAAAAAATTCCTAGAGAAATATTCTGAAGAAATTCGAAAAATTTTAAATTTAAATCGAAAAATCTAACCTTGCTGTTTAGATTTCCTACGATTACAGATAGCAGCATTCCGATTACAATATTTGGAATTAAAAAATCGGTTTTTAGATATATTATATTTGATAAAAAAAACGAAATATTCATAACTAATAGTAAAATCAATACATTTTCAAAAAAAACAACGGGTGTAAATTTATTTTCTTTAAATGAAGAGTTGTTTTTATTATTTAAGTGTATGTTATTTTTAGAAGAAGGTTTTAAGTTGTACTTATGTATTAAATATCTACCTACTGGACCTC
>NZ_JALEXO010000098.1 GCF_022780145.1 Intestinibacter sp. | reverse complement strand
AAGCGCAGTAAAGGCAGCTATAAAAGATAATGTTTGGATGATGACAATACATGTTTCAGACTTTGAAGGTATGAGACAATGCGCAGAAATAGCAAAACAAGAAGCAGAAAGATTAAACATTGAAAAACCAATAATAGTTGGAGTTACAGTTTTAACTTCACTAAGTAATGAAGATTTACAAGATATAGGATGCAATATGACAACTGAAGAATTAGCTATAAAGAGAGCAAAATTAGCTAAGAAATCAGGAATAGATGGAGTGGTATGCTCAGCTAAAGAAGTAGATAAGATAGTAGAAGCTTGTGGTACAGATTTTGTAACTGTATGTCCAGGAATCAGACCATTATCAGCAGCAGTAGGAGACCAAAAGAGAGTTGTTACTCCAGCTCAAGCAATTCAAAACGGAGCACATTATATAGTAGTTGGGAGACCAATAACACAAGCTGAAAATCCAAAACAATCAGCTATTGATATAGTTAAAGAAATAGAAAATGCTTAGGAGGGAAGTTGTATGAAGGCAAGATTAATATTAGAAGATGGTACTGTTTTTAAAGGTAAAGCATTTGGTTATTTAGAAGAATCAGTAGGTGAAGTAGTATTCAATACTTCAATGACTGGATATGGAGAAGTCTTAACAGACCCTTCTTATTATGGACAAATAGTAACTATGACTTACCCATTAATAGGAAACTATGGAATCAACTTAGAAGACGTACAATCAAGAAATGTATGTGTAAAAGGGTTTATAGTTAGAGAAAAAAGCGACACACCTAACAACTTTAGAAATGAAATGAGCCTAGATGTTTATTTAAAACAAAATAAAATAATAGGACTTGAAGGAATAGATACAAGAGCCTTAACAAAAATCCTTAGAAATAGAGGAACAATGAAAGGTATAATAACATTAGATAATAATGCTACATTAGAAAGTATACAACCAAAATTAGATAAATTCGACAATACTTACGCTGTTTATACAGTTTCAAGAAAAGAAAAAGAATTCTACCCAGGTAATGGACCTAAAGTAGCTGTTATGGACTACGGTGTAAAACAAAACATAATAGATAACTTTGTAAAAAGAGGTTGTGATGTAACAGTATATCCTGCTACTACAACAGCTGAAGAAGTATTAAATGACGATCCAGATTTAATATTCCTATCAAATGGACCTGGGGATCCAGATGATTTAGATGAAATAGTAGGAAACGTTAAGAAAATGATAGGTAAAAAACCTATAGTAGGAATTTGCCTAGGACATCAAATTTTAGCAAGAGTATTTGGTGGAAAAACTGGAAAACTTAAATTCGGACACAGAGGTGGAAACCATCCTGTAAAAGATTTTGAAGAAAATAAAGTATTTATAACTGCTCAAAACCACGGTTATTATGTAACAGACGTACCAGAATGTATGAACGTAACACAAATAAACCTAAACGACGAAACAGTTGAAGGTATGAGACATAAAGAATTACCAATATATAGTGTTCAATACCATCCAGAGGCTTGCCCAGGACCAAAAGACAGTCAATATATATTTGATAAATTCTTAGATGTATTAAATAATAAATAGTTTAACGTTATAAATATTTTGTGAAGGAGAAGAGATTATGCCTAGAATAGATAGTATTAAGAAAACATTAGTATTAGGATCAGGACCAATAATAATCGGACAAGCTGCAGAATTTGACTATTCAGGAACTCAAGCTTGTGAAGCATTAAAAGAAGAAGGGGTAGAAGTTGTATTAATAAATTCAAACCCAGCTACAATAATGACTGACAAAGAGGTAGCTCATAAAATATATATAGAACCTCTTACAATAGAAGCAATAGAAAAAGTAATAGAAAAAGAAAGACCAGACAGCTTACTTGCAGGTATGGGTGGACAAACAGCTCTTAACTTAGCAGTAGAATTAGCAGATGCTGGTATATTAGATAAATATGGAGTTCAAGTAATAGGTACTTCAATAGAATCAATCAAAAAAGGTGAAGATAGAGACGAATTCAGAGAAATGATGAAATCTATCAACCAACCAGTAATAGAAAGTGATATAGTAACAAATCTAGAAGATGGTATCATATACGCTGAAAAAATAGGATATCCAGTTATAATCAGACCTGCATACACACTAGGAGGAACTGGTGGTGGTATAGCTGAAAACAGAGAAGAATTAGTAGAAATACTTACTCATGGTTTACAACTTAGCCCAGTTACTCAAGTTCTTATAGAAAAAAGTATAAAAGGTTGGAAAGAAATTGAATACGAAGTAATGAGAGACGGTAACGGAAACTGTATAACTGTTTGTAACATGGAAAATGTAGACCCAGTTGGTGTACATACAGGGGACAGTATAGTTGTAGCTCCTTCTCAAACTTTAAGTGATAAAGAATACCAATTATTAAGATCTGCTTCAATTGACATAATAAATGCAATAGAAGTAAAAGGTGGTTGTAACGTACAAATAGCTTTACATCCTCACAGATTAGAATATGCAATAATAGAAATAAACCCAAGAGTTAGTAGATCTTCAGCATTAGCATCAAAAGCAACTGGTTATCCAATAGCAAAGGTTGCAGCTAAAATAGCTTTAGGTTATACATTAGATGAAATACAAAATGCAGTAACTAAGAAAACAAAAGCTTGTTTCGAACCAACTCTTGACTACGTAGTTGTAAAAATACCAAAATGGCCATTTGATAAATTCAAACAAGCTAACAGAAGACTTGGTACAAAGATGATGGCTACAGGAGAAATAATGAGTATAGGTAGCAACTTCGAAGCTGCTTTACTAAAAGGTATAAGATCTCTAGAAATAGGAAAATACTCTTTGATCCACAAACCATCTGAACAAAGAACTATAGAAGAATTAAAAGAAAGAGTTGTTATGCCAGATGACGAAAGACTATTCGACTTAGCTGAAATGATAAGAAGAGGCTACAGCATAGATATGATAGAAAAAATCACTGGTGTAGACAAATGGTTCTTATATAGAATTGATTGGATAGTTAAACAAGAAGAAAAATTAAAAACTATGCAAATAGAAGACTTAAGTAAAGATTACTTAAGAACTCTTAAGAAAAAAGGATTCTCTGATAAGGGTATAGCTGACTTAATGGGAATAAGCCCAGAAAAAGTATACGAATTAAGATCTCTATACAACATAAACGCTGCTTACAAAATGGTTGATACATGCGGTGGTGAATTCGATGCATTATCTCCATACTACTATTCAACTTACGAAGAATACGATGAAGTTGTAGTTAGTGACAAGAGAAAAATCGTAGTTTTAGGTTCTGGACCAATTAGAATAGGACAAGGTATAGAATTCGACTACTGCTCAGTTCACTGTATAAAAGCATTAAGAAGATTAGGTATAGAAACTATAATCGTAAACAACAACCCAGAAACAGTAAGTACAGACTTCGATACTTCTGACAAATTATACTTCGAACCATTAACAGAAGAAGAAGTTTTAAATATAATAGAAAAAGAAAAACCAGAAGGTGTAATCTTACAATTCGGTGGACAAACAGCTATAAAATTAGCTAAGTTCTTAGACGAAAAGAATATACCAATATTAGGAACTGACTTTGCTGATATAGATGCAGCAGAAGATAGAGAAAAATTCGATGAATTACTAGAAAAATTAAACATAAACAGACCAAAAGGTATAGCTGTATGGTCTACTGAAGAAGGTATAAAACATGCTAGTGAAATAGGATATCCAGTTCTAGTTAGACCTTCTTACGTACTTGGTGGTCAAGGTATGGAAATAACTTACAACGAAACTAAGCTAAAAGCTTATCTTGACAGTGCATTTGAAAGAGATCATAAAAACCCAGTACTTATAGATAAATATCTAGTTGGTAGAGAAATAGAAGTAGATGCAATATGCGATAAAGAAGATATATTAATACCAGGTATTATGGAACACTTAGAAAGAGCAGGGGTTCACTCTGGAGACTCTATAACAATGTACCCAAGCCAAAATATATCTGATGAAATAAAAGAAAAAATATTAGACTACACTAAGAGAATATCACTAGAACTTAACGTTTTAGGTATGGTTAACATCCAATTTATCGAATACAAAGGTGAATTATACATCATAGAAGTTAACCCTAGAGCAAGTAGAACAGTACCTTATATAAGTAAAGTCAGTGGTGTGCCAATAGTAGACTTAGCTACTAAATGTATGTTAGGTGCTAAATTAAAAGATTTAGGATATGGAACAGGAATCTACAAGACTCCAGACCTAATAGCTGTAAAAGTTCCAGTATTCTCAATGTCAAAACTTGCTAAAGTTGACGTAAGCCTTGGACCTGAAATGAAATCAACTGGTGAAGTTTTAGGTGTTGGTGAAACATTAGAAGAAGCTTTATACAAAGGATTCATAGCATCTGGTAGAAAGATGACTAACGATACAGGTGTTGTACTTGCAACTGTAAATGACCAAGATAAAGAAGAATTCTTAGAAATAGCAAAAGAAATGAAGAAGGTAGGATATACTTTCTTAGCTACAGAAGGAACAGCATTATACTTAAGAAACAATGGTATAGAAGCAACTGTAGTTAATAAGATAAGAGAAGCAAGACCTAACTTACTTGATGTTATAACTAACAACCAAGTTGATATGGTTATAAATACTCCAACTAAAGGTAACGATGCAACAAGAGATGGATTCAAGATAAGAAGATTAGCAACTGAATACTCTATAGATGTTATGACTTCATTAGATACATTAAAAGCGTTAGTTAAAGTAAATCAAAAACATATGGATAAAGATCAATTAAAAGTATATAACTTAGCTGATTAATTTAATATGATTAATTATATAGGCTACTGTGACCAGGTTTGTGCTGGCTCACAGTAGCTTTTTTCTTGCAAAAAATTTTCTTCATATAATCCTTTTATTATAGAAGGAGAAATGGACTATTAAATCAATAAAAAAACAAGCAATTTGTAAAGTTTTACGTATTGCTTGTTTTTTATTGGGATTTGATTATATGCATTTCTACATCTCCAACAGTAAAAAATATAGAAGAGAAAAAAACACAAAAGGAAAGCAAACAAATTAAATCTCTTCTATAGGAAACTATTATGGATATATAGTTACATTTAGTTTTTTAGTTATATTTATAATTTTAAACTAAATATCTTGAAATCTTATTCATATATATTGTAATTATACAATTTCTTTAACATCTATTATTGAGCTTTTAGGTATTAAATACGTTTGTAATTTATCATAATTTACATGGTCGAAAGCTCCTATATACTCAGGAACTACAGTTATCGTATATTCTGTAGATTCTAATATTTCACCATATATTGGCTTCATACTAAGATAAGTTTTTACTCTTACATATTTTTTTAATAAAGCATCTATTTCTTCAAATTTAGCTGAATTTACGTTGTTATAATTTTTAGTAGTTGTTAACACAATAATCACTCCTTTTAGATAAATATAAATATTCTGAAAATTAATAAAATACCTTTAGCTAAATAAATTTATTAAAAATAATTGACTAATAATTAATTAACTATTTAATTGTTTATTGATGTTATAATAATACTCTATTTAGTATACAAAAAACAATATTATAAAAAAATTAATATAATAAAATAAAAGTATTTGTTTTTAATAGTTTTTATCTGAAAATTAAATAAAATAAGTTAAAAAAATATACTTTTAAAAAGTTAAAAAAATAACTTTAGGAAAACGGTTTTTAATAGTTTGTGTGATAATATAGTATATAAGTTAAATAAATAACGAAAAATAACGAATAAAAAAAGAGAAACAAAAATAATTGTTTCTCTATTAGTGAACTATTTTTTTCTTCTTCTAATTACGTTTTGTGGGTTGCAATAAAATCTAGGATTGATATATTGACCAAATTCTTCAAATGAGATTAAGAATTTTTGGATGCCTGCTTCTGAAGGGGCGATTTCGTCTTCAGCAAAAAATAATACGATGCCTTTATCTGTTATGTAAAAGGCTTGTGAATCGGGGATATCTACTACTGTATCTTTATAAAAAAGCTCTGGTGTTTGAGAAATTTTATTATTGATATAATTAGAAAGTATATTTATATAGTCTACACCTGGATTAAATAAATCCTTCAGAGAAAGCTCATTTCCGTTTAATAAATCTATATTGAAGCTATATAATTCTTCGTATTGAGGACCTTCATTAGTACTGAGAGAGGTCAGATACAAAATGAAGCTTAAAATATGATTTTTACTAAATGTGATGTCGTAAGTAGTATTTACTTGATAGACTCTTTTAGGAAGATCGTTTTCTGATGCTGTTTTGTTATATTGAGCCATTTCTTCATAAAGTCCATTTCTAAAGGTTTCAACACTAGAGTAAACAGTTTTATTTAAATTATCTAAGATTTTCTTATCTACTTGAAAATATCCATTTTTAACATTATAAAAAACTGGATAGCTTATATCGAAATAAAAAAATTCCTCTCTTCCAAAAATCTCATTATATTGAATATATAATAAATTATAAATACAGCCTATATAATTGGTGTTCATTTGATTCATTATAATTCGTTGCAAAATCTATAAAACCTAGAGCGAAAATTTTATAGACTTACACAACTGTTCACCTCCTGTTTGTAAAAATAAATTAGTAATATTTATGATTTTTTTATAAAAAAAAGAACTTTATAATTATGAAAGATAAATAAAGTATATAAAGTAATGAAAATAGCTAAAATAAAGGTAATTATATGATATAATACATAAGATTAATAGAATAATGGGAGGTAATAAATTGTTATTATTAGCGGATCAATGGAAAGATTATGAACTTATAGATATGGGAAATGGAGAAAAACTAGAGAGATGGGGTAAATATGTACTTAGAAGACCGGACCCTCAAGTAGTATGGCCAATGGAATCAGAATGGGCTCTATGGAAAAATCCTCATGGACATTACCACAGAAGCAACAAAGGTGGTGGACAATGGGAACACAAGAAAAAATACCCAGAACAATGGACTATAAGCTATAAAAATTTAAAATTTTATATAAAACCAACAGGATTTAAACACACAGGATTATTCCCTGAACAAGCGGCAAATTGGGAATGGTCTATGGATAAAATAAAAAATGCTAAAAGACCTATCAAGGTTTTAAATTTATTTGCTTATACTGGTGGAGCGACTGTAGCTTGTGCGGCAGCTGGAGCAGAGGTTTGTCATGTAGACGCGTCTAAAGGTATGACTACCCAAGCAAAGGAAAATCTTCATTTATCAGGACTTGGAGATAGAAAGGTGAGATTTATAGTAGATGACGTTGTAAAATTTGTAGAAAGAGAAATAAGAAGAGGACATAAATACGATGCGATAATAATGGATCCACCTTCTTATGGAAGAGGACCTAAAGGAGAAGTTTGGCAAATAGAAGATAAGCTTTTCGATTTCGTAAATCTATGTATGAACGTATTATCAGACAAGCCATTATTTTTCTTAATAAATTCATATACAACAGGATTTTCTCCAATAGTACTAGAAAATGTACTTCAAACTACTATCGGAAAGAAAGTAAAAGGTGGAAAAATATACGGTGGAGAATTAGGAATACCTGCTTCAAGAGACGGAAAAATTCTTCCATGTGGTATATTTGGTAGATGGGAGTCTAAATAATGATAAATGTAATATACGAAGATAATCATCTGTTAGTAGTTGAGAAGCCAGTAAACGTATTATCTCAGGGTGACAATACTAACGATGATGATATGGTAAATTTACTTAAAAAATATTTAAAAGTAAAATACAATAAGCCAGGTAATGTTTTTGTGGGGCTTGTACATAGATTAGATAGACCAGTTGGTGGAGTGATGGTATTTGCTAAGACTTCGAAGGCTGCTTCTAGATTATCTGAGCAGGTTAGAAATAAAACATTTAAAAAAACTTATAAGGCTGTAATTCATGGAAATATGAAAAAGAGAGAAGATAGTTTAAGCGATTATCTATATAAAGACAAGAAAACTAATATGGTAAGTGTGGTAAATAAAAATCACAAGGATGCTAAAGACGCTAAATTGAGCTATAAGACATTGGCATCAAATAATGGCTTTAGCCTTGTAGAGGTTGATTTAAAAACAGGTAGACCGCACCAAATAAGAGTGCAATTTTCGAGCAGAAATCATCCACTTTACGGAGATCAAAGATACGGAAAAAATGTCAATAAAAAAGGACAGCAAATTGCACTGTGGTCTTATAAAATAGAGATAGAGCATCCAACTAAAAAAGAAAAAATGGAATTTATTTGTGAGCCACCAGATGTATATCCATGGAATATGTTTTAGTTTGTTTCAAAAGGAGAAAAAATGGAGAGATATATAGGTTTTTACATCGAAGAACCAGTAGGAAATAATATTTTTTCTTATGAAGAAAGAACTAATAAGAAAATTTTCGTTCCGAAGTTGATAAAGGGAACATTAGACGATGTATATTTAGGAGAAAATATAGTATTTAACGAAATCGATGAGGATACAGAAATAAAGGCAATAGGACTTAAAAATTTAGTTCAATACGAAGTAGACGACAAGGTTGTATATGTATTTGATAACCACAATCATGCGTTTTATTTTTGGATGAAAAGTATGCAAAAGGGACTGTTTAACAAAGGCTGTAGATTAGTTCACGTAGACCAGCACAAGGACATGAGAAAGCCTGAAGAGTACGATGTCGATGTAGATGATTTAGATGATGTTTTTAGATACACAAATAAGGTCTTAAACGTGGGAAACTTTATACAACCAGCATTAAAAAAAGAAATATTTTCTGATATTGATATAATCGATAGTTCTTACGGATTTGATATAGAAGTAGATGGTGAATATGTTTTAGACATAGATTTAGATATATTTTCGAAGGATATGGACTATATTCCATATGATTTTAAGCTAAATAAGATAAAAGATTTAATAAAAGGCGCCAAAGTGATTACAATTGCTACAAGTCCGTATTTTATAGAGCAAGAGTATGCCATAAAGGTATTAAAAGAATTATTCAATTATGATATAATATAGAATTGTTAAATAAGAAAATAAAAACTTAAAAAATAAATTAATTATTTAGGAGGAACTTATAATGAGTTTATATGCAGATTGGAAAAATCTTTGCGAAAATCATGCGAATAATGACGAAGAAATAAAATTCTGGCAAAATTATTTAGAATCAGAAGCAGGGATATACAATGAAATATTAAACAACAAAACTGACGTTGTAGAAGGTGTTGTTTCTGAATTAGCAGCTAAATATGGTGTAAGCAACGAAATATTCATGGGGTTCATGGATGGAATAAACGAAAGTATAGAAGAAAGCTTAGATCTAGAAGCTATAGAAGCAGATACTCAAGTTTCTATAAAAATAGACTGGGAAAAATTATACTACAACATGTTAGCTGCTGAAGCACATTGGCTATATGAATTAGAAGGATGGAATGGAATATTATCTCCAGAAACTAGAAAAACTATAACTAAAGACTACAACAGATCAAGAATAGTTGTAAAAGAAAATAAAATTGGAAGAAATGATCCATGTCCATGTGGAAGTGGAAAAAAGTATAAGAACTGTTGTGGTAAATAATCTCACAAACCCTTATAAAATAAGGAAATGTAGAAAAACAGAAAATTAAAAAAATGTCCACGGAGGTCAAAATGTCCACATTTCGTCCACGAAAAAATAATTTTGAGGACGAGAACTAGAAAAACCTATATAAATCAAGGGAAAATCTACGTGGACAAACTTTGTGGACAATATTATATAAATGTCAGCATTCGTTAATGTTGGCATTTTTTCGTTCACTAATATAGTGAAGGAGAGATAATTATGGTAAGCGTTAGAAAACGTGGAAAGGTATATGAATACCGTTTTGAAATTGCAACAGTTGAAGGAACAAGAAAGTGGATATCAAAGTCAGGATTTCCAACAAGACAAGAAGCATTTAAGGAGGGTGCGAAAGCATATAATGACTTTTATTATAATGGTACTAAAACACAATTAAGAGAAAAGATGTCGTATGCAGATTTTTTAGATTATTGGATAGATACTTATGCAAGTTTTAATTTGCATTATTCAACAACTATATCTTATATAAACATTATAAAAAATCACGTAAAACCTAGAATAGGATATTATCAATTATGGCAGTTAGATACTAGACTACTTCAAGAATTTATAAATAAAATATATGTTGATTATTCTTTTTCTAAAAATTATATGGCGAGTATTTTAAAAGTAATTAAAGGGTCTTTAAAATATGCGTGTTATACACTAAATTATATAAACTCTAATCCGGCAGAACACGTACACGCACCTAGAATAGATAAAATACAAAACGACCCTGCACATATTTTTACACAAGAAGAATTTGAAAGAATATTAGAAAGATTTAAAGGTACTCATTCCATTTATTATGCATTCTTAACAGCATATTATACAGGTATGAGAGTTTCAGAAGTGTATGGATTAACTTGGGACTGTGTTGATTTTGATAATAAAACATTAACTATAAATAAAAACATTATAAAGAAAAACCAGTATGGACTTCCTAAAAGAAAAAACATAACAAAAGGTCATTCAGTTGGTGTGTGGTATTATGGAGATTGTAAGAATCCACAAAGTAGAAGAACAATATATATTGGAGATACTTTAATAAATGCTTTAAAGGAATACAAACAGGAACAAGAAGAAAATAGAAAATTTTATGGAGATTCTTATCTTTGTTATTATGAAAAAAAGGTATTAAATGAAATAACTAATAGAGAAGAAATAAAATTACTTGAAGCAAAAGCAGAATTAGGTGTTGGTTTGAAAGAGGCACAATTAGTATTTGTTAAAGAAAATGGACAATTCCTAGGTACTGATTCACCAAAGTATGCTTTTAAGGTTATTCATTATGAATTAGGAATAAATTGTAGATTTCACGATTTTAGAGATACTCACGCAACTAAATTAATTGAAAGTGGTGCTGATATTAAGGCAGTTTCAAAGAGATTAGGACATTCAACAATTCAAACAACTTATAATATATATGTTAGAGTGACTAATAAAATGGAAAGTGATACAGTAGATAAGTTTGAAGAATATGCCAATGCCCTAGAAATACCTAAAACTGTTGAAATGCCATATTTAACATAAGGAGTGATTGAAATGTTTATAAAGAAAGATAAAAAAATGGAATTGCCTATATATAATAATGAAATAAAGATAATATTAAGGGCTTTAAATGAGCTTAGAAATAAGATTATTATTCAAGGAAGATATACTAATCCTATTGATGAACTTATTGTAAAAATAAATGATACATATTTGAACTGATTAAAAATAGTCAGTTCTTTTTTTATGCCCATACATAGCCATTTTATTTAATCATAGAGTGGCTAAATTAAAAAGAAAGGAGGAGAATATATGCAAGACAGTAAGTGCAAGGTAATTGCTATTACAAATCAAAAGGGTGGCGTTGGTAAAACAACAACTACTTTTAATCTAGGAGTAGCATTAGCGAAACAAGGTAAAAAAGTTTTGATAGTTGATGTTGATCCACAGAGTAATCTAACAAC
>NZ_JALEXO010000041.1 GCF_022780145.1 Intestinibacter sp. | reverse complement strand
CTTCATTTTTTGAGAAGATAATATATCCACTTGGTTGATAATCTTTTGACCTGCAGTTATTACATCTAGATTATCATTTATCCTTTGAACTACATCGTCAAATTCCTTTTTGCCCTTTAACAATTCGACAAGTCCTATTTTATTATTTATATCCATGATTTTATGGACCTTAGGCTCTCTCAGATCACAGTCCACCAATAAAACCCTTTTATTTTCCAATCTAGAGAAAAACACACTATTATTACATATAGTAGTACTCTTGCCTTCACCTTTGTTAGTACTTGTGAATACTATTACATTATTCTTGTTATCTATATTAGAAAACTCTAAATTAGTTCTGATTTTCAAAAATGACTCTGCAGCGTCCATATTTAAATTATCATCTGCCAAAATTACCTTATGCTTCATATCCTTGATTTTAGGAATTTGTCCTAGTAAAGTAATCTTTAGCTTAGCTTCTATATCCTCTTTATTTTTTATTTTATTGTCTAATATTTGTTTGAAGAATATTATCATCAAACCTAATATAAATCCTCCCACTAAGCCTAATAGTGTAAAAAGAATTAAATTAGGTTTTTCGACCTCTTCAGGTAAGCTAGCCTTATCTATAACCTCGATGCCAGCTACCTTTGTTATTCTAACTACCTCCTCTTCAAACAGACTTGGTATAGTATTGCATATTTTCATAGCTCTGTCGGGATTTTCATCTAATATATTTACCTGTATGACCTCTGTATTATTTAATGTCTCTACTTCTATATAATCCTTCAAATAATCCTCGTATTTAATATCCAAATCAAACTTCTCTATAATTTGATTTAATATAGTTTTCGATGTAAGTATCTCCATATATGTGCTAGCTATCTTACGGAAATATTCCAAATCAGTAACTGCATATGGTGAATTAGCATATTCATCCTTATTTTCTTCACTTAAATTTCTATTTACAATCAATGTAGTAGTAGCCTGATATAATTGCGGCATCACAAATCTGCTGACTACAAAAGCCCCCAAACCACACACAAATGTACTTATTATAAGTATCAATATATTTTTTCTTATTATTTTTAAAATCTTCCTAAGATCTATCTCCACTATATTATCCATAGCCCCTCCTAATATTAAAAAATCATATTAAAATTCCAAATATCAACGCAAACATCACAGCGTACGTATGTACAAATGCCGATTCTGAAGTACTTGCTATTAGCAAATAACAGAAAAGCATCATCGCTGCAAAATATTTTCTATTATTTTCACGATTGTAAGCTCTTTGTATTCTTTTGAAAAATACAATCAATATAGATACATATCCCAAAAGACCCAAGCATCCTAATTGACCTAATATCATAGGCCAGAAATTGTCTGATATAAAAAAGTTATACACTTCTCCTAGTCCCCAAATTTTATTAAGTCCATATATATAATAAACAGGAGAATACATCTCCTTCGATGGATGTGAACCATAAGTCCCAAATCCAGTCCCAAAAGGGAAATAATCTCTAGCTATATAAAATGAATTTCTAAGTAATTGTTGTCTAGCTCCATCCTCTAAATCAAAAAAATAGTACGATATTTGATCATAAGCCAAAAAAATCCCCAAAGCAGCTATTACAAACCAAAAGCCGACAGAAATTTTCTTAGAAAATACAACCATATAAATGTAGGAAATCACTATAATAACCGCCATTACGATTGCCTTTGATCTTAGAGTCAACATAGTCATAATCAGGAGCATTCCTAAATATAAATATGTAACCTTCGATTTTTTAACCTCAGAATAAACAATCAAAACCAGTAAGCATATACATACACCAGCGACAAATGTAGGATGACTATAAAAAAGATACAAAGATCTCAATCCATATCTAATCTGTGTCCTAAATATATGAAATACATAATCTAGACAAGTGAGTGCAAATAAAATTAAAGTTATTATCTTACAATTTATATTTAATATCGATTTTATTCTATCTCCGTTCATTTCTGATGAAAACAAGGCTTTACTTGCAAAATAAGCCAAATAAAATTTCCATACTAAAAGCACATCTTGAAATACTGCTGAAAAAGGCTGGTATTTATATTTTAAATTTGAATAAAGACCAAAACACGTTATAAGCCCCAATAATACGACTATAACGATGTTATCCTTTCTCACGCGAACCCTTCCCTTTGACAGCATCAAATATAAAAACGCCACGGGAAATATAAGAACGGAAAACAGCTCATCAAAATATTTAAACGGACCAATTATCTCCTGTATTAAATTTTGAAATATAAATAAGTCGATACATAATACAAAAAAGACCTGTCTGTAATTTATCCCACATAAATAGTCGATTATTTTTTTCCCTAGATAAATATCCTCTTTCTTCGCCAAATCATTAACTTGCATTTTTATCTCCAAATAATTTTTTTATTGTTTTCAATATTATTTTAATATCCACTAGCATACTTCTCTCTGAAATATACTTGAGATCTAACTCCATCCACTCATCAAATCCAATGCTATTTCTCCCCCCGATTTGCCAGTAACAAGTCAATCCAGGTTTTACATAGAGTCTTTGCATTTCGTATGCAGAATAAGCTTCGACCTCCTTAGGTATAGGAGGTCTCGGTCCTACTAAAGACATTTCCCCTTTTAAAACGTTCACAAATTGAGGAAATTCATCTATGCTAAATTTTCTAATTATTCTTCCCACTCTAGTAAGTCTAGGGTCGTCCTTTATCTTAAAAACAGGGCCATCCATCTCGTTTTTATGCTTTAAATCATCTAAAAGCTCTTCTGCATTAGGTACCATACTTCTAAATTTATACATTTTAAATATTTCACCATTTAATCCATTTCTATCCTGAGCGAATATAATGCCTCCCTCTGGACTATCTATTTTTATCAAAATAGATACTATCAAAAATATAGGTGAAAATACTATCAGCGCAAATATTGATCCTACTATATCTAATAATCTTTTAAAAAATAAATATACTTTATTATTATTTATATCTATAGCGACATTTGTTTTTGTCATCAATACTTTTTTATCAGAAACCTTACCCTGCATAACACCACCTCATTATTTACAAATTAAGTTCCTCTATCGCCATTTCCTTTAATTTAAATTTTTGTGGTTTACCTGTCATTGTACAAGGGAAATCTTCAATAAACTTCACGTATCTAGGTGTTTTGTAGATAGCTAGACGTTCTTTTACGTATTCCTTGACGTCTTCTTCTGACATTTGATATCCGTTTTTCAATATTACATATGCCATTACTTCCTCACCGTATTTTTCACTAGGAACGCCTACTACCTGTACATCCTTTATAGCCTCATTTTTTAGTAGCACGCTCTCGATTTCCTTAGGGTGAATTCCTTCTCCACCGCGTTTTATCATGTCCTTTTTGCGGCCAGATATATATAGATATCCTTCCTCGTCCATACTAGCTAAATCACCTGTATAGAACCAGCCATCATCAGTTAAGCATCTCTTAGTTTCTTCCTCTTTGTTGTAATATCCATCCATATTGCCCAGACCTTTTACAGTTATTTCGCCGACCTTGTTACAAGGAAGCTCCTCTTTAGTTTCAGGGTCTACGATTTTTACATCGTAAATTCTAGACGGTCTACCTATAGAATGTATAACCTTTTCATATGGATCTGCTAAGCTCGTAGTAGTTACACTTGGTGACTCTGTTAGTCCATAAAGTACAAACACCTTTTCCACCTTAAAATCCTTAGATAATCCATCTACTAATGCCGGTGGACATACAGCACCTCCTAGTAAACATTTAGTATGACTTGATAAATCATAATTATCTAAATTTTCATAATTCATCATGGCTATGAACATAGTAGGCACACCTAATGATAGTACCACCCTTTCAGTTTCTATAGCCTTTAGAAATTTTGATGGCGAAAATCCATCCATAATTACGCTTTTTGCACCGACTATCAGTGGATACACTATCAATCCATATAATCCAAAATTATGGAACATAGGTAGTGAAGTTCCTACAGTATCTGTCTCATTTAATTCCATTCCCTCTATAGCACCTATTAAGCTATAAAAAATAGAACGTTGATTTACCATAACTCCCTTTGGATCGCCAGTAGTTCCTGATGTATATAAAATATTTACTATATCAGTTGATTTCACAGAATCATACATGTTTTGCAAAGTTTTATCATCTATATCGACAGAATCCTCCATAATAGATTCTAATTCATAATCGAAAATTATTTGCTTCAGATTTGGATAATTAGAAGATTCAATTATATTATCCTCGTTTTGAAATGCATTAGGAATAAGATTTTTTATTATGCTTTTACAATTGATTGATTTTATCCCCTCAGACATAATTATAAATTTACAATCACTGTCTTTTATTAAATAATCCATCTCTAATTCTTTGTTAGCTGTATTGACTAAAACGCCAACAGCGCCTAATCTAGCCAATGCTAAATAAAACAATACCCACTTATAGGAATTTGGAAGCCATATCATAACATGATCGCCCTTTTTAATTCCCCTTTTTATAAAGCCCTTGCTTAATTTATCAACCATATCTCTAGTTTGATTCCAAGTTATCTCTACATTTGAGTCTATGTCCTTTATAAATACATTATCCTCTCGTTTTTGAACAGTATAAGAAAATACTCTATCCACTGTCGATTCAATATTTACTATATTATTGTACATAAATATTTCCCCCTATACGAAAATTTTTCAATTATAAATGTTAATTATTTAATAATTATATATATTTTAACATGTATTTTCAATAAATTTCCTATATTTTCAGAATTAATAATTATTTTAAATATATTATCGATTTTTTTTTAATTTAATTCATATTCTAGATTCCTCTGTATTTTTTTATAAATATCGCCAGCAATTTTTTTATTCTCTTCTTCAAAAGTTTCTTTCTATAATATATAGGGCCTTTTTTGAGCTCCTTCTCTAGACTGTGACCTACAGCTATGTCAAATCCCTTTTCCCTATAAATCTCTCTAAACATTTCATGATTTACGTGCTTTTTACATGGATAATTTAATTGTTCATTTCCCATCAACGCCTCATCAAGTGTCCTAGGCTCCATAAATAAGCTCTCTTTGCACAAATTCATTAGATCTCGTCCCTTGTCAGTATTTACTAATACCAGAGAAACTGCGCCCTTATAATGATCGAATTTATACTTTTTCCCGATTCCCCAAAAATCGCCCAAAGTTACATCCGACACTCTCTTCGTATTTGCGTATTTGCAATTATAGCAAGAATCCCTATTAAAAAGCGACTTCAAAAACCCCAGCATATACTCATCGCAAAACGCCGTCTTTTCATAAATTTTATCAGCCGATTCATCTCCATACAGGATAAACTTATAATCGTCCTCCTCTCTAAATCCAACTCTCTTAGGCTTGAGGTCGTACTTTTTGCTTATCCCGTCGATATGCTCTGTCAAATATTTTATAGAAGGCACACCATGACATATCAAATCCACCACATACAAGTTTTCATACGTTTTTTTCAAAAAAAACTTCAACCCATCCACCTGACACGGAGTCCCTATAAACAAAACCTCTCTACCATTCTCCAAATCCGCCTTTACAGACTTAAACACATCGCCGACATCCGCCTGTGCGTACTTAGATCCCTGAAACTTACTTAGGTCCTCCCTTTTATCCGCTCTGCTAAATCTCAACCAAAACTTCTCCTCCATGCAAACACCGTAAACAACGCCACCAGCTGACACGATCTCCTCATACATCGCCATAGCCACTCCTCCAGACGCACTCGCCTTACGCTCAGGCGTATTCGTATTCCACGCAGCATACACCTCCTCAGGCTCACTAAACACAGACTCATTATTCGCAGGACAGCTCCTAACACACAAATTACATTCCATGCACTCTCTTTCATCTACAACAGGAAAACAAAATCCATGCTCATCAAACTCAAAATCTATACATCCCTTCGGACACACATTATAGCACGCATGGCACCCCGTACATTTTGATTTTTCACATATCTCCATCTAAAATCCCCCTATTTCATAATTTTTAAACTTGATATAAATTATACATTAATTGTTCATAATACATCAAACTTTGTTCACATATATCCTCCAAGCATTATGATTATATCTCATGCATTGTACGCATCCCTCAAGCGAGATGATTGGAGTTATTTTATAATTATTATGTTTTTAATTTTAAACTCAAAAATTTTTCAAATTATTTTTTTCACAGAAAAAGAGACTATTGCTAGTCTCTCAAGTTAATATTTTGTATATCAATTTTTATTTTTTGCATCCTCATGAACTGCATAGACTATTTTCTTTACATCTTCTATAAATTCGATTACTAGTTCTTTGGATATCTCTATCCTTGTTGCATCACTATGCAATCGATCAAATTGGTGCGCTATGGAATTTCTTCTCCTATATAATTCTCCTATTCTTCGTTTTAATTTATCCTTTACTTTTTCTGAAGAACCTCTTTCAAAAAAAGCATCTTTAGCAATATTTTGTACATTTAGTCCAATTAGATTTAACTGACTATTTATTGAATCCCACGACATCATAGTAACTTCTATGTATTTTTTATTAATAAACTCAATAAACCATTCTGAACTTTCTCTTTCTCTTAATACTTGCGATACTATACTCATTTTAACTTCTATATTTTTATATTTAGTAGTTTCTTCCCATATACCTTCATATATCTTCATAAGCCCAAATTTTGTAATTTCATGGAAGTAAAAATCTAAAGAACTTCCTAAAAATACTATTTGAGAACGCAATATACAATCAATTTTTTCTTTATCTACTTCAGCATCCAATCTATCAATAATTTCAAACTGATTTTCTATATCCATAATGTTTTCATCAAAATGATTTTTTATTTCATCAAGTTCAAAATTAATAACTGCAGACGGCCTTTTATCTCGACTTTCCTCAGTCCTTCTAGTTAACGATAAATCTCTACCCATTACATTCCTCCATTATTGCTAGAAATCTCTTCGAATATTTCTGAAAAATTCTTATTCAACATAGGAATAGCTCCGTATCTACCAATCACATATCCCTTAGCTAAATTCTCGCCTTTTCTGACATTTTTTATCTCTAAAAGTGAATACAAATCAGTAGAACGTTCCTCATCTAATTCAGTAAACCAAATCTGATCTCTTCTAAATATATTAGAATCTAATAAACTTGTGTCATGAGTAGTAAAAAACAGTTGAGCAAATTCATCTGATTTAAAATAGTTAAATAGCTCAATTATGCTATAAGCCACAGACTCATGTAGTCCAACTTCAATTTCGTCAAATATCATTATCTTACCGTGTTTTAAAACGTCGATAATCGGACATATAATTTCAAATAATTTTTTTATACCTGTAGATTCTTCCATATCTAAATCAGTTTCAAAATCATCATATACTATTTTGGCTTCAGAACTTATAGTTTTCTTATCTTTTAATAAGCTTTTCAATCCAGCTGGTATATCAATAGGAAAACTTTCAATATTAACTATATTTTCTTCATATTTTACTTTTATATCTTTTATACCTGTTCCTAAATGTTGCAATATTATGAGAAATACCTTTTTAAGTTCTTCACTTTCTTGCATTAGCTTTATAGAATAGTCCTTCCAATTATTTATATTTGAATTATATATAACAATATCACCTGCAAAAAATAAGAACACTCGCTCTATTTCTTCAATATTAG
>NZ_JALEXO010000014.1 GCF_022780145.1 Intestinibacter sp. | reverse complement strand
TTAATCCTTCCTAGACCTGGTATATATGCTACAAAGGTTTACATTAAAGATAAAGTTTATATGGGAGCTACAAATATAGGCTTTAATCCAACTGTAAGAGTTGAAAAATTATCAATTGAGACTAATATTTTACAGTTTAATCAAGATATTTATGGTGAAACTATAAAGCTTGAATTTTTGGAAAGAATAAGAGATGAAAAGAAATTTAATTCTCTAGATGAATTAAAAGAACAATTAAAAAAAGATACAAAAAAAATATATGAAAAGTATATTTGCAAAAGTAATTAAGTTATGATAGAATAGACAAGGAAGTTAACCATTACCCGGCATCTGAATACTCCAATCGATGCTTAGTAAATGGCGCTTGTAAATAAATAAATGGAGGTACATCAAAGGATGAACAAACAAGAAATAATCAAAGAATTTGGAAGAAAAGAAGGAGATACTGGTTCTCCAGAAGTACAAATAGCTTTATTAACAGCTAGAATAAACGAACTTAACGAACATTTAAGAGTTCACAAAAAAGACCACCATTCAAGAAGAGGACTATTAAAAATGGTTGGTAGAAGAAGAAACTTATTAGCTTACCTAAAAGAAAAAGACCTAGAAGGTTACAGAGCTTTAATAGCTAAATTAGGATTAAGAAAATAGTCTTATTACTTTTGATTAAAAAGCAGGTATACATAAATACTTGCTTTTTTTGTATTTAAGATGGCGAGAATGGATATTATAAATATATAATTATAAATATTAGAAATAGGATACTATAAAATTTTTAAACAAGGGGGCTTCGGTCATGAAAATAAAACTAATTTACGACAGTATGTGTGATATTCCAGATGAGATAAGCAATAAAGATTTTGCAGAAATGATACCCTTGACAATAAATATAGATGGTAAAGAATACAAGGATGGAGTAGATTTTACAAAAGAAGAGTTTTACGATATTTTAAAAAATAGCGAGAATCTACCCAAAACATCACAAATTACGTATGTTGATTTTAAGGAAGTATTTGAAAAATATACCAAAGAAGGATATGACATTATATGTATAACAGGTTCCTCTAAAGCATCAGGAACATTCCAAAGTGCTAATTTAGCTAAAAATGATGTAGATGGAAATATATACATATTCGATAGTTTATTTTTATCATTGGGAAGTGGACAATACGTTATAAAGGCGATTGATTTAATCGAAGAAGGTAAGCTATCAGCCAAACAAATAGTAGATGAACTAGAAAAATTGAGAGATAGTGTCAATTTATTATTTGTACCTTTTACACTTGAATACTTAAAACAAAGTGGAAGACTACCAAGTGTGGTTTCTTTTGTGGGAAACATGCTTAGCATTAAGCCTATATGCGCTATGGAAAATGGAAAAAATAAAATAGTATCTAAAGTCAGAGGTACAAAGCAGATAGCTTCTAAGCTTGTAGATATGATTTTAGAGTTAAATGGTGGGAATCTAGAGGACAAGATTTTGACTATTGGATATGGTTCAAATGAAGCAGACTTTAAAAAGCTACAAGAGGAAGTATCAAAGAAAATAAAGGCTAAAAAAATATATATAACAAGAGGAGGATCTTGTATTTGTTCTCATACAGGACCTGAAATTTTAGCGATAAGCTCTTCTTATTAAATACAAATAACTACATAATAGCAGTAAGCCTTATTGTTTATTTATAATATTTTTGATAATATATTAAAGAGAATGAAAAAAGGGTTTAATATAATAGGAGGTAAAAGCATTAATGTTTGAACATAAGATTTTTACAATGGAATTAGCGGGCAGAGAGTTGTCTGTGGAGATAGGAAAAATAGCACAATTAGCAAGCGGTAGTGCTATACTTAAATACGGGGAAACTATGGTTATGGTAAACGTATCTAAGTCTGCTGAACCAAGAGAAGGAGTAGACTTTTTCCCACTAAGTGTTGATTACGAAGAAAAACTATATTCAGTAGGTAAAATCCCAGGCGGATTCTTAAAAAGAGAAGGGAAACCATCTGAAAAAGCTATACTTACATCAAGACTTATTGATAGACCGATAAGACCATTATTCCCAAAAGGATTTAGAAATGACGTACAAGTAGTAGCTACTGTATTATCAGTAGACCACGACTGTACACCAGATATAGTTGCTATGATAGGATCATCAGTTGCTCTATCAATATCTGAAATACCATTTAACGGTCCAACTGGATCTGTTTCTATGGGACTTGTAGACGGAGCATTAGTAGTAAATCCTACAGCTGAACAAAGAGAAAAGAGTTCATTACATCTTACTGTTTCAGGGACAAAAGATGCAGTAATGATGGTTGAAGCGGGAGCAGAAGAAATACCAGAATCATTAATGCTTGAAGCAATACTTACAGCTCACGAAGAGATCAAAAAAATAGTTGAATTTATAGAAGGTATAGTAGCTGAAGTAGGCAAAGAAAAAATGGAATTTGTAGAACCAGAACCAGATGAAGAAATAGAAGCTAAAGTTCGTGAAATGGCTACAGAAAAAATGAAACAAGCTGTAAGAGTAATAGAAAAATTAGAAAGACAAGAAGCTATGGACGCCGTTAAAAATGAAATACTAGAAAGCTTCGATGAAGAAACTTTAGAAGAATTTGAAGGCGATATAGTAGCAGTTTTAGATAAAATAATAAAAGAACAAGTTAGAAAGATGATAGTACACGAAGGTAGAAGACCTGATGCTAGAAAGCTAGACGAAATAAGACCTATATGGTGTGATTGCGGATTTGTACCTAGAGCACATGGTTCAGGATTATTTACAAGAGGTCAAACTCAAGTAATGACAATAACAACTCTAGGAGCATTAGGCGATGTTCAAATACTTGACGGATTAGACGAAGAAGAAAACAAGAGATATATGCATCACTACAACTTCCCAGCTTACTCTGTAGGTGAAGCTAGACCATCTAGAGGACCAGGAAGAAGAGAAATAGGTCACGGTGCATTAGCAGAAAGAGCACTACTTCCAGTTATACCATCTAAAGAAGAATTCCCATATGCAATAAGACTTGTATCAGAAGTTTTAAGTTCAAATGGTTCAACTTCTCAAGGTAGTGTTTGTGGATCTACTTTATCACTTTTAGATGCAGGGGTACCTATAAAAGATATGGTAGCAGGTATCGCTATGGGTCTAATAGAACAAGATGGAGAAATAGCTATACTTTCAGATATACAAGGTATGGAAGATCATCTAGGTGATATGGACTTTAAAGTAGCAGGTACAGAACACGGTATAACAGCTATCCAAATGGATATAAAAATAGCTGGTATAGATGAAGATATACTAAGAAGAGCACTTGCACAAGCTAGATTAGGTAGATTACACATATTAAACGAAATGAGAAAAACAATAGATGCTCCAAGACCACAATTATCTAAATACGCACCTAAGATAGTGACTATGCAAATAAATCCAGACAAAATCAGAGACGTCATAGGAGCTGGTGGAAAAGTAATAACTAAGATAATCGATGAAACAGGAGTTAAAATAGATATAGAACAAACTGGTGAAGTATTCATATCAGGTACAGATTCTGAAATGATAGAATTAGCACAAAAGAAAATATCAGATATAGTTGCAGAAGTAGAAGTAGGACAAGTATATAAAGGTAAAGTAACTAGAATACTAAACTTCGGTGCTTTTGTAGAATTGCTTCCAGGAAAAGAAGGTCTACTTCATATATCTCATATAGCTCATGAAAGAGTAAACAAAGTAGAAGATGTACTAAAGATAGGCGATGAAGTAGAAGTTAAGGTCACTGAAATAGACGAAAAAGGAAGAGTTAATGTATCTAGAAAGGCATTACTTCCTAAACCAAAGAGAGATCATAAATAAAAATAAATTATAGACAATAAAAATCTTTCCCATTTTATTAGGGCAAAGATTTTTTTGTTTTTTGAAAATATGAATAAAAAACTTCTTTCTTAAATAATATGTAATATAGGATTGTACATAAACGAGGAGGAAGCTTGTATGATAATGATGGTTATAAATAAAAATAAATTAAAAAAAATAATTATCTTTATATTAGTTGTTTTATTTATAATAGGTGGAATTTTATATACTATAAAAAATAGAGTCTTAGATACTATGGATATATTAGATCTAGCGGGAAATAACCAACCATATACAATGGGGACTGATGAAAACAGTGGCTACGTTGCAATTACTTGCAACGTAGATTTAGGTTGGGAGGATGAATATATCCAAAAAATTTTAGAAACTCTAGACAAGGAAAATGTAAAAATAACGTTCGCAGTTACAGGTAAATGGGCTGAAAAAAATCAAGAGCAATTATTACAAATGCAGGATAAAGGTCATGAAATTGCAAATCATGGATACCAGCATCTAAATTACGATACACTATCATACGAAGAAAATTTAAATCAAATTAAAAAATCAAAGGATATAATCGATTCTATAACTAAGACAAATAGCTGTTTCTTTCAGGCACCATCTGGAGCTTTTGGAAAAGATACTGTAAAAGCTGCAAATGATTTAGGTTATATATGTTATAAATGGGATGTAGATACTATAGACTGGATGGATAAGGACAACCCACAAAATATAATAAATAGAATAAAAAAGAAGGATATAAAAAACGGAAGTATAGTTCTAATGCACCCTACAAAGGCTACAGCTATGTGTCTAGATGACATCATATCTATAATCAGAACTAAGGGATATATCCCAGGAAAATTGAGCGATGTATTTTCAAAATGAGAATTTTTCACTTGTATAAATTAATTGTGTACACTATAATTAATACATATATAATTTTCAATATTTAAACAATTGGAGGACAGTATGTACAAATGTCAGACCTTAAAAAATGGACTTACTATAATTGGAGAAGAAATTCCATATTTAAAATCAATATCATTAGGTATTTGGATAAAAGCAGGTTCAGTTATAGAGACAGAAGAAAATAGTGGAGTATCACATTTTATAGAGCATATGCTATTTAAAGGTACAAAAAATAGATCTGCAAAGGATTTAGCTAGAGAAATAGACAATTTAGGTGGAGTGATAAATGCCTTTACTAGTAAGGAATATACGTGTTTTTATGTGAAGCTACTAGATGAGCATATAAATATAGGGATAGATGTTTTAAGCGATATGATACTTAATTCTTCTTTTGACAAAAAAGACATTGGAAAAGAAAAATTTGTAATTCTAGAAGAGTTAAAAATGTATGAGGATTCTCCAGAAGATTTGGCTTATGATTTATTACTTGAAAATATTTACAAAAATCATAACCTTGGAATGAATATTTTAGGCAATAGAAAAACTCTTAAAAATTTTAAAAGAGAAAATATTTTAGATTACTACAATAAATATTACATTCCAAATAATTCTGTAATATCTATTTGTGGTAATTTTAAATTTGAAGAGATTGTGAACCAAATTGAGGCAAAATTTAAAGCTTGGGAGAAAAAGGAAATACATGCTAGTATTACAAAACCAGAGTTTAATCCATGCTTTATAAAAAAGAACAAGGATACAGAACAGGTAAATTTAGCAATTAATTTAGAAGCTATACCTATGACAAATGACAGTGAAGTTTATGCTTTAGCCGTAGTAAATAATGTATTTGGAGGAAGTATAAGTTCGAGATTATTTCAAAAGATACGTGAAGAAAAGGGGCTAGTTTATTCAATATACTCATCACAGACTCTATATGAAACTTGTGGCGAATTGGGGATATTTGCTAGCACCAGCACTGAAAATATAAAAGAAGTATACGATATGATACTAGAGGAAATAAAGCTTATCAGACAAAATTATATTTCACTAGAAGAAATAAGTGAAAGTAAAGAGCAACTAAAGGGAAGTTACATGCTAGATCTTGAGAGCACTAGCAGTAGGATGATGTCAAATGGAAAAAGTCTACTCATGAGAAATAAAGTCGATGATGAACAAGATATTATAGATTATATCAATCAAGTAGAGTACGAAGATGTAGTAAAAATAATCGAAAAAGTTTTTAATCTAGAAAAATTAGGTGTCTGTATAGTAGGTAAAGATGTAGAAAATATAAATTTATAATATAAGAAGATCTTTATTAGGTATATTTAAATTTATATTGGAGGGATATTTATGTATTTATCTGAAATAGCAGGTAAAGAAATAGTCAACCTAGTTACAGGAGAGAGATTAGGTGTAGTAGGTGAGTGTGATATTATAGTAGATGAGACAGATGGGAGTATTTTAGCTTTATCAATACCTAGAGAGAGAGGTTTTTTAGGTCTTAGAAAAGATAAGGATGTATTAGAAGTGCCTTGGAGAAATGTTAGAAAAATTGGAAATGATATGATAATAATAGAATATGAAGGAATATATTAGGAGGATAATATGGGGGTTTTAGTACAAAAATTTGGTGGTACTTCAGTAGCATCATATGAAAAGATGAAAGAAGTCTGTAAAATAATAGAATCTTATAAGGAAGAATATAAAGATATCGCAGTAGTAGTTTCAGCTATGGGAAGAAAAGGAGCACCATACGCTACAGATACGCTTATAAGCATGTGTACTAATATAAATGACAGACCGACTAAGAGAGAGCTTGATATGATAATGTCATGTGGTGAAATAATATCAGGAACAATACTTGCAACTATGCTTGATTCAATGGGTATACCAGCTACATTTTTAACAGGAGTTCAAGCAGGTATAACAACTACAAAGGCATTTTCAAATGCAAAAATCAAAAAAATAAATCCTAAAAAAATACAAAAAGAATTAGCTGATGGAAAAGTTGTAATAATAGCAGGTTTCCAAGGTGGAACAGAAGATGGTGAAATAACTACTCTAGGTAGAGGTGGTTCTGATACATCTGCAGTTGCTATAGGTAAAGCATTAGGTAGTGATTTAGTTCAAATATACACAGATGTAGACGGTATAATGACAGCTGACCCAAGAATAGAACCAGATGCTAAGGTTTTAAAATATGTAGATTACGATGAAGTATTCCAAATGGCTGAAAAAGGTGCCAAGGTTATACATCCAAGAGCTGTAGAGCTTGCTAAAAATGCAGATATAATACTTCAAATAAAAAATACTTACAATCCAAGTTTTGAAGGAACTAAAATAGGTCCAGCTAACGTGTTTAAGGATGTATACGAAGACAGCTCAAAGGTTAAATTTATGAATGCTGTTGCTCATAAAGACAAGATAGCTCAAGTAAAGGTTATAGCAAATGAAATAGAATTTTCTAAGATATTAAATGAAATGGAAGATAGACATATCAATATGGATATGATAAACTTCTTCACAGAAAAGAAGGCTTTTGCCCTTGATGTAAATAACTTAGAAGAAGTAGAAAATATAATTAAAAAATACGATGTAGAATATGAAATAAAACCAGACTGTGCTAAGGTAACATTAATAGGAAATAAGGTCACTGAAACACCTGGCGTTATAGCAAAAATAATGAGAGCATTAAATGCAGAAAATGTAACACTACTTCAATCTTCTGATTCATACAACTCACTTTCTTGTCTTGTAGATGAAAAAGATATGGTAACAACAGTTCACGTTATACATAATGCTTTTTCTGCTGATTAAAAATAAATATAATTTAAAATACATAAAAAATAGACTTACTTTATATAGGTGGGTCTATTTTTTTTAAATAAAATTCTTTATTTTGGATAAAATATTTTTAGTTATTATATTAGAAATAAATACATTTTAATATATACTAATTAAAATAAATCTTAAGAGGTGACAGCATGAAAAAGCATGAAGATTTTTGCAAGGATTATATAAAATTTTGTGATTGGAAGTTTGAAAATATAGACGATTTAAATTTACTTAATGCAGTGCAAAACGGAGATTCAAATAGTCAAAACAAAAATCCAAATAATAACAACGACGAACAGAGCACAAAAGAAAAACAAGTAGTACAGAATATAAATGAAGTGGGTACACCAAAGGTACCTACAAATGAGAGCAAGGAAATACAATGTATAACTATAATTGGCGAAATTGAAGGTCATTTCATGGGAAACCCTCAAAAAAAAGCCACAAAATACGAACATATTATACCGATGCTCTATTCTGTAGAGGAAGATCCTCAAATAAAGGGAATTTTAGTAATACTAAATACTGTCGGAGGAGATGTAGAGGCAGGACTTGCGATGGCAGAACTCATAAACAGCTTATCTAAAAAAGTAGTAACGCTTGTTTTAGGAGGAAGTCATTCTATAGGGGTTCCGCTTGCTACTGCTGGAGATTATTCATTTATAGCTCCAAGTGCTACTATGATAGTGCATCCGATTAGGACAAATGGACTTGTCATAGGTGTAAATGAAACCTTCCAATACTTTAAAAAGATGCAGGAGAGAATAAATGACTTTATAGTTAGGACTTCTAATATATCTAAAGAGGATTTGACGAAATTAATGCATGCAAAGGACGAATTAGTAAGCGATGTAGGAAGTGTACTAATCGGAAAGGACGCTGTAGAATACGGACTTATAGATGAAGTTGGGGGTCTTAAAGAATCTCTTACAAAACTTAAAGATTTGATAAAGGAATGTGACAATAAATAAACAACATAAATCTTATGTGTTTAAATGCTATAATTTATGATATAATAGTAAAATACAATAAAGTGTTAGTGTTTATGCATTAACACTTTTTGCTGTGAGTATGAGAATTTGCAGCATTTAATATCCTTAAAATAAGAGGTGAGATGAGTGGCAGGTAAGAAAAAACAAAGTAAATTTTCTAAAAAGAAAAAAAGTAATATTGTAATTGGAACAGAGTACAGTAATTTAATAACAATATTTATAGGTATCTTTTTATTATACAGTTTAAATTCAACTTCTATGGGTCTTATAGGAAAGATGACTCAAGAGGTATTTAAAGGATTATTTGGTTCTTTGGCCATGATGATACCTATAGCTATTGTTGTAATAGGTATTTTAGGGTTCTTTGATCACAATGAGTATGTATTTAGATTGAGAAAGAGCAAAATATGTTACATAGCTATAGTATTTATATTTATTTTTTACGGTCTTTTGAATTCAAATCTTATACCAGTTGACAACCCATTGAGACCAGAAATGATAAGCTCAATTATGAAGGTTTCAGTTGAAGAAGGCGGGATAGGTCTTGTTACATCTATAGTTGCCTACTATATAAAGGAGATATTTGGTATAACTGGTGGTTGGTTGATAAGTTTATTTGCTCTATTTTTAAGTATTTTATTTGTATTTAATATATCAATAAAAGACTTAATTTTGAGTATAAAGGATAAATCTATAAAAGCCAAAGATGGAGATGTCGATTTCAAGGATGTACTACAAAATATAAAGAAATCAGCTTTAGATATGGTAACTGATGAAGTAGACGATACTACTATGGACACTACAGCAGTAGAGGAAAAGGAAGGATTTTTCAAAAAGCTTCTAAATAAGAAAAATAAAAATGACGAAGAAGTACCTCAAATTGAAAATAGTGAAAATCAAATAGAGGATTCAAATGAATACGACGATGAAAAGACTATTAAAATAGTAGGTTTTAACCAAGCAGATGACGATGTTTTAGAAATACTTGAAGGTACACAAACTTTAGATGATCTAAAGGAATTAAAAGATCTTATAAACCAAGAAGGTACTGCAAATGAAAAGAAGGAAGTTACTGAGAAGACTTCTAACTACGATAAATCTGTGTTTGACACAAATAAAATCGATTTAGAAAAAACAAACGATGTAAAACAGCTTGATTTTAACCTAGAAGGCGATAGTTATAAAGGACCTTCTATAAATTGTCTTAAAAATTACAATAATAATAAAGCTCTTAAGGAAGAAAATAAACGTGATGCAGTTATAGATTGTCTTAAAAATTTCAATATCAATATAAAAGACTGTAACGTGACATTTGGGCCTACTATAACTAGATACGAGGTATCTCCAGAGGCTGGAACAAAGGTAAGTAAGATAGTAAATTTATCTGATGATTTAGCACTTAGTTTAGCTGCAAGAAGTATAAGAATAGAAGCTCCAGTTCCAGGAAAATCTGTAATAGGCATAGAAGTTCCAAACGATAATCCTCAAGTTGTAGGACTTAGAGAAGTTATAACTAGCGACGAGTTTAAAAATCATCCATCTAGTCTAGCAGTTGGACTTGGAAAGGAAATAACAGGAAAACCGCTTATAGCAGATTTAGCGAAAATGCCTCATCTACTTATAGCAGGTGCTACAGGTTCTGGTAAGAGTGTTTGCGTAAATACAATAATAACATCTCTACTATATAAATCATCACCAAACGATGTTAAGCTTCTTTTAATAGACCCTAAGGTGGTTGAGCTTGCTCATTACAATGGAATACCACACTTACTATCTCCAGTAGTAACAGACCCTAAAAAGGCTTCAAATGCTTTAAATTGGGCAGTAAGTGAAATGAACAAGAGATACAAGTTATTTGCAGAAAATGGAGTCAAAGATATAACGGGCTACAACAAAAAATGCGCTGAAAAAATGTACAAAATCGTCATAATAATAGACGAGTTAGCTGATTTAATGATGGCGTGTGGCAATGAAGTAGAAGATTATATATGTAGACTTGCTCAAATGGCGAGAGCTGCAGGTATGCATTTAATTATAGCTACACAAAGACCATCTGTAGATGTAATAACTGGTATAATCAAGGCGAATATTCCTTCAAGAATAGCATTTGCAGTTTCTTCACAAACAGATTCTAGAACTATTTTAGATATGGGTGGAGCTGAAAAATTACTTGGCAAAGGAGATATGCTTTACTATCCTCTAGGAGCTGCTAAACCAGTTAGAATACAAGGTGCCTTTATATCAGAAGAGGAATCTGAAAAAGTAATAGAAGAAATTAAAAACCAAAAACAAGAAGAAGTAAAATACGAAGAAGAGATAATAGAGACTATATCTAAGGTTGTTCCAGTTAAAGAAAGCGACGAGGATGAATTTTTAGAAGAAGCTATAGAATTTGTCGTATCAAACAACCAAGGCTCAGCATCAATGCTTCAAAGAAAATTCAAAATAGGATTTAATAGAGCTGCTAGACTTATAGACTCTATGGAAGAAAGAGGTATAGTCGGACCAAGTGAGGGAAGTAAGCCTCGTAAGGTTTTAATAACAAAAGAAGAATTAGAAAATTTAAAAAGAGAAAATTAAATAAGGAGTTAATTAATTTATGTTAAAAATAGCATTAGAATCCCTGGGTTGCTCGAAAAACCTAGTGGATGCAGAAATAATGATGGGTATATTAAATGAAAAAGGTTATAGACTGACAGGTGATTTTGAAGAAGCCGATGTGATAATTGTAAATACTTGCGGTTTTATAGAATCAGCTAAGCAGGAATCAATAGACACTATATTAGATTTTGCAGATCTTAAGCA
>NZ_JALEXO010000340.1 GCF_022780145.1 Intestinibacter sp. | reverse complement strand
GTTTTTTTAGATGCGTTTATATGAGTAAATGTATGATTTCCGATTTCATGGCCTTCTTCTTTTTCTCTTTTTACTATTTTTTTATTGTATGGAACTTTTTCTCCGATTAAAAAAAAGGTCGCCTTTACATTGTATTTTTTTAAAATATCTAAAACCTGAGGAGTGAATACTTCATCAGGACCATCATCAAAAGTCAAGGCGATAACTTTTTCGTTTTCATTTCCCTTTTTTATTATTATATCTTCATAATCGTATTTATAGCTGTCATAAGAGACGTCCTTCTCCGATTTATCATCAGCTATGCAAACTCCACAAAATCCTATTATAAATGAGAAAATAGCTAAAGTGTAAAGGATTTTTTTCATTTTAAAACCTCTTTTCTGTCTATTATTTTATCCATTAAAAATCGATTTCATTTCTAGTTTGCCCATATTTTATTTTTCATCATACTTTTTTTATATTTTTACGAGAAAATCTTTATCCTAATTTAACAAAAAAAGGATGCTACGATATCATAACATCCTCTGTATATGCTGATTTTTATAATTATTTTACAACTATATTTACTAATTTTTTAGGTACAGCGACAACTTTAACTACATTTTTGCCATCTATAGAAGCTTTTACTTTTTCATTTTCTAAAGCAGCTTTTTCCATATCTTCTTTAGACATATCTGCATCTATGCTTAATTTAGCTCTTACTTTACCGTTAACTTGAACTACTATTTCAATTTCGTCCTTAACTAGAGCTTTTTCATCGTATTCTGGCCAGCTTATATCGAATATGCTGCCTTCTTTACCTATCATTTCCCATAATTCTTCACCCATATGTGGTGTAAATGGAGCAAGTATAGTTATTATAGTTTCGATACCTTCTTTGATTATTCCATCATTTCTAGTATCTAATTCTTTGTATTTGTACATTTCGTTTATTAATTCCATTAATGCTGCTATAGCAGTATTAAATCCGAATTTTTCACTCAATTCACCTGTAACTTTTTTAAGTGTAGAGTGTATAGTATATCTCATAGCTTTATCTTCTTTAGTTGATACTTTTATTTCTGCGTTAGATTTTACTATGTCTTTTAATTCATCCACTAATCTGTAAACTCTGTTTAAGAATCTGAAGCATCCTTCAACACCTTGTTCAGACCAGTCTAAGTCTCTTTCTGGTGGAGCAGCGAATAATACGAACAATCTAGCAGTATCAGCACCGTATTCATCTATTATTTCAAGAGGAGATACTGTGTTACCTTTAGATTTACTCATTTTGCTACCATCCATTAATACCATACCTTGAGTAAGTAGGTTTTTGAATGGTTCGTCGAAATCTACCATTCCAACTTTCTTCAATGCTTTTGTGAAGAATCTAGCGTAAAGTAAATGCATTATAGCATGTTCTACACCACCGATGTATTGATCTACTGGCATCCATTTATTTACTAATTCTGAATCGAACATTTTTTCTTCGTTTTTGTTGTCTATATATCTTAAGAAGTACCAAGATGAGTCGACAAATGTATCCATTGTATCTACATCTCTAGTAGCTGGTTTACCACATTTTGGACAAACAGTATTTACGAAAGTCTTAGATGTAGTAAGTGGAGATTCACCTTTTCCTGTGAATTCAACATCTGTTGGAAGTAATATTGGTAAATCTTCTTTGTTTACTGGAACTATACCACAGTCTTCACAATAAACTACTGGTATTGGAACTCCCCAATATCTTTGTCTAGATAATAACCAGTCTCTAAGTCTGTAGTTAACAGTCTTTTTACCTCTTCCTTCTTTAGCTAATTTTTCAGTTATTTTATCTTGAGCTGTTTTGTAATCTAAGCCGTTGAATTCTTCTGAATTTATTAATTTACCATCTTCATCAATAACTGGTATTATGTCAAGGTTGTATTTTTCAGCAAATGCTTTATCTCTATCATCATGTGCTGGAACCGCCATTATCGCACCAGTACCATAATCCATTAAGATGTAGTTTGCTATCCAAAGAGGTACTCTCTTACCATTAACTGGGTTTATTACATATTTACCTATGAACATACCTTCTTTTTCAGCATCTGCAGCAGTTCTTTCTATTTCAGTCTTAGTATGCATTTTTTGAACGAATTCATTTACAGCTTCTTCGTATTCAGTACCAGCTACTAATTCCTTAACTAGTGGACTTTCTGGAGCTAAACACATGAAAGTAACACCGTAAGTAGTGTCAGGTCTAGTAGTATAAACTACCATTTTTTCGTCTGTTCCTTCTATGTCGAATACTAATTCTGCACCGTGAGATTTTCCTATCCAGTTTCTTTGCATTGTTTTAACTTTTTCAGGCCAACCATCTAATTCATCTAAACCTTGTAGTAATTCTTCTGCAAATTCAGTAGTTTTGAAATACCATTGTTCTAGTTCTTTTTTGATTACTGTAGAGTCACATCTTTCACATTTTCCACCTACAACTTGTTCATTTGCAAGAACAGTTTCACAAGATGGACACCAGTTTACATAAGATTTTTTCTTATATGCAAGTCCTGCTTCTAAGAATTTTAAGAATATTTCTTGTGTAAATTTGTAGTAATCAGGATTGGATGTAGCTAATTCTCTTTCCCAGTCATAGCTAAGTCCCAATAATTTTAATTGGTTTTTCATATCGTCGATGTTTTCATAAGTCCATTTTGCTGGATGTATTCCGTGTTTTATAGCTGCATTTTCTGCTGGAAGTCCAAATGAATCCCATCCCATTGGATGCAATACATTATATCCTTCCATTTTTTTAAATCTAGCTACAACGTCACCTATTGAATAGTTTCTAACGTGACCCATATGTATTTTACCTGATGGGTATGGGAACATTTCTAGTGTGTAATATAAAGGTTTTGAAGTATCTCTTGTATCAGTTTTATATTGGTTTGTTTCTTCCCATTTTTTTTGCCATTTAGCTTCTACTTTTTTAAAATTGTAAACGCTCATTGTCTTACCTCCTAATTGTGCTTAATAAATCTCTCATTTATTATCAAATTTATTCATAAGAAAATATACCTATTAATTTATAATTTTGTGGCTATAAAAATATTTTATAAAATACAAAAATCCTCGTTCCTAAACAGAATTTGTTTAGGGACGAGGATATATATTCTTCGCGGTACCACCCTAATTAGCCTAAAAAGACTCACTTAGATGGTCTATAAGCCAACCACGGCCAAATAATTTGATACTAACAAGTTCAGCAATATTATTTAACTAATTCACACCTACCATTAGCTCTCTGAATAAATAATCTAGTCGCCTACTACTTTAGTTTATTTGATAAAAATTTTGAAATTTCGCTATAATTCAATATATTATCATTTTTAGTTTAAAGTGTCAACATCTACATATGGAGCATCTTTCCATAATTTTTCAAGGTTATAAAATCCTCTATTTTCTTCATCAAATATGTGGACTATTATATCTCCATAATCAAGTAATATCCAGCTTTGTGTTTCATATCCTTCTTTAGCTCTTGGTTCTATACCTTGTTCAGTTAACGCATCTTGTACGCTATCAGCTATTGCCTTTACTTGTCTAGCTGAAGAACCTGTAGCTATTACGAAGTAATCACAAAGACTAGAAACTTTTCCTATATTAATAATCGCTATATCTTGACCTAATTTATCATCAATTGCGTCGTATGCAACTTTTACCATTTGTTCAACTGTCATCAATTTACCTCTCTTTCATAAAAAATAACATATTTATTAATTATATCATAATATTCGACTTGAACCAATAAATTTAACGATTTTCTTGCATAAGATAATTTCTGGCACTTATACTTCTTAGATGAATTAATTGGTCGTTTTCTATAACAAATTTTATCGTGTTGTTAAATGAATCAATTAGAGCCTTATTTAATTGTCCTCCAAAAGATAATTCTCTAAGATAATCTACTCCAGGAAAATCTCTACCTTCTTCAATCATATCGGCCATGAGTATTACCTTTTCTAATATTGTCATATTTTCCCTTCCAGTAGTATGATATCTCACTGCATTTATTATATCCACATCCTTTATGTTAAATACATCTTGAATAACATAAGATCCAATAACGCTGTGAGATAAAGCTATATTATCTACCTCCATAGGATCTAATACTATATCGTATTTTTTGACATATGCTTCAATTTCATCCTTTGTAAAATATTTTGCGCAGTCGTGTACAAGCCCTGCTAAATAAGCCTTATCTTTATCGCATCCGTATATTTCACTTAACTTTACTGCACAATTTGCTACATTTATAGAATGCTTTAATCTTTTGGGCTTTAACATTTTTTTTAATTGTTCTATTATCTTTTCTGTATCCAAACTATTCATCTCCAACTCCATATAGATTTTTTTCCATTATATATCTCTCCACACTTTCAGGAATTAAATATCTAACAGAATTACCTTTTTTTAGTTGATCTCTTATATATGTAGAAGATATATCTAAAGATGGAACATATACATTTATTATATTGGCATTGTATTTTCTCTCAAGACTTTCAATTTTATCTTGGGCTGTAAGTAAGCTTATACCCGGTCTAGTAGCAGCTATAAAGGTAGCTAGCTTGAAATTTTCTTCTACATCCTTCCACTCTTCTATATCGCAAATGGCATCTGCACCTGTTATAAAGAAAATTTCAGCAGTTGGATAATTCTTTTTTAAGTATCTAAGTGTATCTACTGTATATGTCTTTCCTTTTTTTTCAATTTCAGTATTAAATGCTAAGAAATCCTTATTTTGGGCAATAGCCAAAAGTACCATATTGTATCTATCGTACTTATCAGTAATATTCCATAACTTATGTGGCGGATCTCCCGCTGGTATAAGTATAATTTTATCTAATTTATATTTACATCTAATAAATTCCACTGTTGCTAAATGTGCGTAGTGTATAGGGTCAAATGTACCTCCTAAAACACCTACTCTCAATCCATCATAATTTTTTTCAAAATCCGCTATCTTATCATTGTTACAAAACGTAGATTCGATAACTAAATCATAAATGCTCATCAATTTTCTCCTTTTTTATCACAAATATATACAGTATTATATCATTTTAATTATGTAAAGTAAAAAATGATTATTTTTTGTCAATAATTTTTTATATAGTATAATATAAATATTAACAAAAAACGAGGAGGCTACACATGGCAATTATAACAAAAATAGAAGCTCAAAAGAAAAACGACGACAGGGTTAATATATATGTAGATGAAAAATTCTTTATGGCGATTTACAAAGAATTGGTTTTTTCCTTTAATTTAAAAAAAGGCCAGGAAATAGATAAAGATTATTTAAAAAATATCTTAGATGATGAAATATACATGAAGGCAAAAAATAAAGCATTAAATATACTATCAAAATCCAGCCAATCAGAAAAACAAATACAACAAAAGCTTTCTAAAGATTTTGAAGAGCATACTATAGATAGAGTTATCGAGTTTTTGCAAAAATATAAGTTTGTAGACGACGAAGATCTTGCTAATAGAATTGTAAATACAAACGTAAATTTAAACAAATACGGCAAAAATAAAATCAAGCAAAATCTATACAACAAAGGTATAGATAAATCTATCATCGAACAAGCTATGAATGAAATAGACTCCGATAAAGAATTTGAAAATGCGCTCTATCTAGGCAAAAAAAGATACGACAGGCTAAAAAACGAAGATCCTAGAAAAGCCTACCAAAAAATAGGCAATCATTTAGCTTACAAAGGCTTTAATTATGATATAATAAAAAAAGTATTAAATAGATTATTTAACGACATTGATGAGTATTCTTGTTAATTGTAATTGGAGGTATATACATGAAAATAGCGATCGCAGTAGTATGCGTAATTCTTGGAATCTACAATATAAGAAATTTATACAAGCAAGATAGAATGAGATAATAAAATGGAGGCCGATTACGCCTCCATTTTTAATATAAAATTTTTATTTTATCTCATACATTTTTTTAATGCTTTAGCAATTGGTACTCCAAGTATTAATCCAACTACTATTTGAGTTATGTTTCCAGGTATTGACATCATAGGTGATACCCAGTTTCCATATAAAATACCTTCAGTTATATAATATCCTATTATCATCCATACACCTGAAATTATTATAGCAGCTATATTTACAAGCATATTATTGCCTTCTCTTCCATTAGACCAAGCTATTTTTCCTATTATATATCCCATAACTCCTCTTATCACAAATGTAAATGGCGCCCACATAGCCCATTCTGATAATAAATCAAATAATCCCATTCCAAAGGCACCTGCTGCGGCTCCTTTTTTAGAACCAAATACTATTGCTGCTACAAATAGCATAGTATTTCCTAAATGAACTAACCCACCAGATGCAGCTATTGGTAATCTTATATTTATAAATCTTGTTGCGATATAAACTAGTGCAATTAAAAGCGCTGTTTCTACTAGGTCTTTTGTATTTACTCTACTGTTTTGTTTAACTTCTTGCATTTGTATCCTCCTTAATTTATATTATTACTATTGTCCTAATACATTTAGGACAATAGTAATTTATTCAATTTTAATCTAACTTTAAATATCTCATAAATATTTAAGCATTATAATATTTATTAAATAATTCAACTAAATTTTTGTCAGTCTTAAATCCTAAGTCTTTAAGTCCTAAATCTAAGTAATTAAGAACAGGTACTATAGCTTCATGCTTAGCATTTTCACCCATATGACCTATTCTAAGTATTTTTCCTGTATATTGAGCTAGTGATGTTGTCATTACTAGGTTGTATTTTTCTAATAAATGTTTAACTAAATTTCCTGCTCCTATTTCTTCAGGAATATCTACAACTGTTACTGTATTTGAATATCCATTTTCTAGGAACAATTTTAATCCATATTCTTCTACTGCTTTTCTTGTAGCATTTGCAATTTTTGCGTGTCTCTTATGTACGTTTTCAAGTCCTTCATCTAATATGTTGTCAAGTGCTACATCAAGTCCCATAATATCGCTTATAGGCATTGTGTATGGGAACCATTTGTCTTTGTAGTAATTTTCCCATATAGTTAAATTGCAGTAAAATCCTGCTATAGGAGTTTTTCTGTTTTTCATTGCAGATTTTGCATCTTCACTTACCCCTACCATAGTAAGTCCTGTTGGAGCTGAAATAGCCTTTTGAGAACCTCCACAAACTATGTCTATTTGCCAGTTGTCTACTTCTATATTTTCTCCTACCATCGCAGCAACTGAATCTACAACTGTTAGTATGCCGTATTTTTTAAGAAGTGGACATATTTTTGATAGGTCGTTTAAAACTCCTGTTGGTGTATCGCAGTGTACTACTGTAGCGTATTTGAAATCATGGTCGTCTTCTAAGAATTTTGCTAACTTATCCACATCTATTTCTTTTTTATAATCATCTGAGAAATATACAACTTCTCCTCCGTACATTTTTACGAAGTCGTCAAAACCTCTACCAAATATCCCGTTATCTATTACTAAAACACGATCTCCCTTTTCTGTAAGAGATGCACAAGCAGCTTCTAGACCTAAAATTCCTTCTCCACTTAATATATAAACATCGTTTGTTGTCTTCAATATTTTTGCCATTTTATCGCAAGTATTTTTATAGAATTCGCAAAATTCTACGTCTACATCAGGGTTAGTTGTCTTTTCAGCTCTTTTTAATCTTACATTTTCTCTGACCTCTGATGGACCTGGTGTATATACAATTTTATCGTTCATCTTGTTCATGTCGTCACTCCTAACTATAAATCAACTTATTTTTAAATTAAAAAAAGATAATATATTTCTATCGTCTTAAAGATATTATATATTATCTCTATTTTATTGCAATACAATATGACATAAATTAGGAATTGTATGGGTATAATTTGTATCATATTGATACTTTTTTTATTTTATTTTAAATTAAAATCTTTTTAGTTGATCCCTTGTAAATGTCCACTCCGGTGTTTTTATATTTTCTCCAAAATCTAAGCTATACCAAGGACTTAGAGATTCATCATTTGGGTTTATTAGAAGCTGAGTCTGTTGAGCTGGCATATAGCTTTGAGCGAGCATAAATACCTTTCCTCCTGTTTTTTTATTTTCTGCCATATCCACAACTATAGCACAATGACCTGGAGAACCTCCTTTTATAAATACATCTCCTATTTGCATATCTTCTACATCGACACTTTCTAGCTCTTCATCTAAGGACAAGGTAGAACTATAGGCAAACACTATATCCATGTATTTTCTAAATGTATCATAAGTATTACTCTCTCTCGTAGCCTTATAATACGAAGAGGAATTATCTCCTACACTAATTCTATATCCTCTTCTCCACTTGCTATATTCGGCATTAAATCCATCTACGAAGTGAAAGCTTATATCATCGTATCTTTTATTTTGATACAAATACTCAGCCCTCAAAAGCATTACTGCATCTGCACATTGGTGTAAGTCTCTATCGCCAATATCTACATCAAATACGCTGTCGTATACATTTGGTTTGTCTTTGACGCGGCCGTCATAATATTTTACTTTATCGCCGTAATCCTCTAATTTAGAGTTTCTCAAAAATTTACCAAAGCTATTTTCATCTACAGGAACTCTCTCATAGCCCTCTGGAACATCGTATCTATCTCTTAAAATATTTTCATCTTTTTTTACTGTTATCACATTGCTTTTTTCATTCTGACTTAAATCACTAATATCGCTAGAACTTTGAACCTGACTTTTCAAATCACTACATCCACTAAACAAAAAAATACTAAAAACTAAAGATACAACAACGACTAAAAATTTGATTTTTTTCATAATATTTTACCCCCTTATTTACTAATTTTACATTAAACGGTTAAAATATAAGTAACGTAAATGTTACAATATATTAAAAATTATTAACCTGCAAGGAGGTATATATGATAGATTTAATTTTACTGGGCTGTGGTGGAAATGTACCTATGCCAAATAGGTTTCTTTCCTCTCTTTTTATAAATTACAAGGGCAGAAAAATACTGATAGACTGCGGAGAAGGAACTCAAGTAGCTATGAAAAAAAACAACTGTGGCTTTAAAGGAATAGATTTAATACTTATAACGCATCTACACGGCGACCATATAATAGGATTGATAGGTCTACTTCAGACTATCGGAAATAGCGGGAAAACCGACGACCTAACTATAGTCGGTCCCACAGGAATAATAGAGGCTATGAACGCCATTAAAGTATTGATTGAATATCTACCGTATAGAGTATATGTAATCGAAAATCCACGTGATAAATTTATCATCGACAAAGAAATTATAAGCGATATCGAAATTTCAACTATAGATTTAGACCATTCTACTGAATGCATAGGATATAGCCTGTATTTTAAGAGAAAAGCTAAATTCGATAGAGAAAAAGCCATGGCAAATGAAGTTCCACAAAAACTTTGGAAAAAACTCCAAGAAAACGACACTGTAATCTACGGAGATAAAACTTATTACTCAGACATGGTCCTAGGAGATGAGCGCAGAGGGATAAAACTAAGCTTTATAACTGATACTAGACCTATCTTTGATATACCAAAATTTATATATGGAAGTGACCTATTCGTGTGTGAAGCTATGTACGGGGACGATTTAGATATATCAAAAGCTGTTAAAAACAAGCACATGACCTTCAGAGAAGCAGCTAATTTAGCTAATAACGGAAATGTAGATAAGCTACTTCTAACTCATTTCAGCCCTTCTCTTGAAGAACCTAAGGAATTTATCCAAAATGCGACTAAATTTTTTAAAAACACAATAGTCGGTGAAGATGGATTATCTCTAAATTTATCATATAAAGATTGATTTGTTAGATAAATTAAAAAATTTAATTTATTTTAATAATTTGTAGAGGAATTTTAATATACATATCGAATTTTATAATTATCCTTTACTATTTTAAAATTTAATTCAAAAAAAGAATTGCCCTGTTTAATTTTCGGACAATTCTTTTCTTTTTTAAAATCATATATGGATTTATTTTCTATCTCTTAGATCTCTTTGTAGGTCTACCTTTTTTAGTTGTATCTTCATTATTAACCTTTTTCTTAGGTTTTTGACCTGGGAATAATATCTTAGGTTCTTCTATATTTTTTCTGTATATTGTAAATTTAAAACCTATAGCTTGAACAAATTCTGCTCTTAATGCATTGCATATATAATTTGCAGTTTCCTTTGCGTCAAGTCCAGCAGTTTCAAGTATATTTATTTTAACTAATTCTCTAGCGTTTAGCATATCATCTAATTGCTCTAAAAATCTCTCATTTACACCGTCTTTACCTATTTGAGTTATAGGCTTCATAGTATTTGCAAGAGATCTTAAATAAGCTCTTTGTTTACTATTTAACATGTTTTCCTCCTAATTTATAATTATCTATTCTAATCGTAGAATTCAAATTCTACTTCGTATATTTTAACAGTATCTCCATCTTCTATACCCATTTCTCTAAGTCTATCAAATACTCCTTCGTTTTCCATAGTTTTTTGGAAGAATTGTATAGATTCCATATCGTCAAAATCGACAGAATACATGATTCTTCTAAGCTTCTTACCTGTAACTACATATACTCCATTTTCGTCGATTTCTATAGCTAATTCCTCTTCACCCGTATTGTCAAGCTCTGGTCTGTAGTATTCTTCTTCTGATACTAGCTCAACATCCTCTACCTCTTGAAGTAGTTGTGATGTATATGCTATTACATCGTCTACACCATCTCTAGTAGCAGCAGACATCTTAAATACCTTATACCCTCTATCTTCTAAAGTCTTTTTGAAGTTTTCATAAATTGATTCATCAAATAATAAATCGGCTTTATTTGCAACTACTATTTGAGGTCTAGTAGCTAATTTTTCGTTGTATAGTTTTAATTCATCGTTTATCTTATCGAAATCTTCAATAGGATCTCTACCTTCGATTCCTGATATATCTACTATATGAATAAGTACCTTTGTTCTTTCGACATGTCTTAAGAAATCATGTCCAAGACCTACACCCTCTGCAGCACCTTCTATAAGACCTGGTATATCTGCAAGCACAAAGCTATCCCCAAAATTAGTCTTCACAACTCCTAAATTTGGAGTCAATGTCGTAAAGTGATAGTTTGCTATCTTAGGTCTTGCCTTAGTTACTACTGATAAGAAAGTTGATTTACCTACATTAGGGAACCCTAAAAGCCCTACATCGGCTATCATCTTAAGCTCTAGTATTACCCATCTCTCTTCTCCATCAGTTCCTGATTTTGCAAAGCTAGGTGCTTGTCTTACTGCATTTGCAAAATGTTGGTTTCCTTTTCCGCCTCTACCACCTTTTGCAACTACAGCTTCATCACCGTCGTGTTTTAAATCTGCTATTACTAAATTAGTAGCCTCGTCTCTTATTATTGTCCCTGGTGGAACCTTTAGTATTAAGTCTTCACCGTTTTTTCCTGCTTGTCTTTTTTTGCTTCCGTCAGCTCCCGGCTCACCTACGTATTTCTTTTTGTATTTGAAATCCATTAAAGTTCTAAGTCCTGTATCTACCTTGAAGATTATACTAGCTCCACGACCGCCATCTCCGCCATCTGGTCCTCCTGCTGGAACGTATTTTTCTCTTCTAAATGATACTGCACCATTTCCGCCGTTTCCTGCTTTTACGAATATTCTAGCTTTATCTATAAACAAGTCCTTCACCTCCTAAATAATTATTATTATTTCCAAATCTAAGGTATATATTATTCATCTAAAATAAGAAAATCTTTATCCTAAAGATCCATAATGTTGATTTTTTAGCACTTGACGCAGTAAGTGCGATAACCTTTTTGAAATGCATGACGAAAATTATATTTATCCACAATTTCAAAGGAATATAATTTAAGTACTTGGCGCAGCAAGTACACTACCCTTTCCTATGCATTATAAAAAGGAGTGTATGTACACTCCTTTCCTTTATAATTATTCAGCAACTTCTACTGGATATATACTTACTTTTTTTCTTTTTTTGTCGTATCTTTCGAACTTAACAGTACCGTCTATTAATGCGAATAAAGTATCGTCTCCACCTTTACCTACATTAGTTCCTGGATGTATTTTAGTACCTCTTTGTCTTACTATTATACTACCAGCAGTAACTACTTGTCCGTCGTATTTTTTAACACCTAATCTCTTTGATATAGAATCTCTACCATTTTTAGAAGACCCTACCCCTTTCTTAGATGCTAATAATTGTAAGTTCATGTTTAACATTTGGAGTCACCCCCTACTTTTTTAAGATTTTTATATTTTTCGGATATTGTCCTTTTATCATTTCGATTGTAAGCTTAAAGTGTTCTAGCAATAAATCTGTCTTTTCATTTAGACATTCATCTTTTACTATACACTCTATAAATCCTTCTTGTCCTATCTCGGACTCGAACTCTACTTTTGCAAGTAAATTCAATGAGTTATCCACACCAATTGCATTAGATGTGACAGCTGCGCAAACTATATCGTATCCACTTTCTGCGTAATCTGCATGTCCCTTTAGTGTGAATCCTTTTAATTTGAAATCATCTGTGTAATGATATTTTACTTTTATCATTTTACACTCCAATGACTAAGCGTTTATTGCTTCTATAACTAACTTAGTATATGGTTGACGATGTCCTTGTTTTCTTCTGTAGTCTTTTTTAGCTTTGTATTTGTAAACTATTACTTTTTTAGCTTTACCTTGAGCTACAACTTTAGCAGATACAGTAGCACCTTCTACTACTGGAGCACCAACAGTTAATTTTCCGTCTTCACCAGCAACAGCTAATACTTGATCTAAAGTTACAACGTCACCTTCGTTAGCTTCTAATTTTTCTACAAATAATACATCACCTTGAGAAACTTTATATTGTTTCCCACCTGTTTTAACTATAGCGTACATTCATATACACCTCCTCGGTCTCAAACTCGCCATATAGGTACTTTCATAAGAAAGATTTTAACCTTTTCTGTGCGGCATTACAGTTATTAATATTACATCTTTTTTGGATAAAAGTCAATATTATTTAAAAATAATTTTTGTGTCTTTTTGATTTATTTTTTGCGCTTTTGCTATTTCAATATTTATATCGTATTTAGCTTCGATTTTATTTAAAACCGCTATATAATTATTTTTAATTTCATCGTAAATATACGGTATAAACTCCACTAGAATATTTTTATAATCTGTGTGCTCTTTAATTCTCATAATTTCCTTTTCTAAATCATCTAATATGTAATTTATCGATTTTCGACTAAAATCACTTCTACATCGCTCACAGGCTCTCAAATAATAAGAATCAATAGAGTCTTTTTCTCTTCTTCTAGCAATTTCTACAAGTCCTAGCTTAGTTATTCCTAAGACCTCTGATTTTCTTTTATCCTTATTTAAATTTTCTTCTAATATTTTTATTAAATTTTCCTTTGATTTTTTTTTGTATAAATCAATAAAATCTACTATTATTATTCCACCAATATCTCTTATCTTTAATTGTCTTGCAATTTCTTCGCAGGCTTCTATGTTTGTCTTGTACATAGTCTCTTCTCTAGAGATATTTCCTGTAAATTTACCTGTATTTACATCTATAACTGTCAGTGCCTCTGTTTTCTCTATTATCAAGTATCCGCCACTTTTTAGCCATACCTTTTTGCTTAGAGCTTTTTCTATTTCTTTTGAAACCTTGTATAAATCAAATACGTCTTTATTTTCCTCTAAAACTAATTTATTTATATAATTCTTATCTATTTTATTTAATATACTTTTAATCTCTGTATATTTATTTTTATCATTGAATATTATTTTATCTATATTTTCATTGATATTATCTTTAATATATTTTGTATCTAAATCCAATTCTCTATAAATTAATTTTGGTCCAATTCCAAGCTTAAATTGCTTTAATATATTTTGGTATTTATTTACTAATAAATCAAAATCCTCTTTAAGTTTATCTATATCACATCCAACAGCCTCTGTTCTGATTATTATACCTATATTTTCTTTATTAAAGGATTTTACTATCTTTTTAAGCCTAAATCTCTCTTTTTCATCTAGTATTTTATTTGATATAGTAGTTCTATCGTTAGATGGAATCAATACCAAATACCTACCAGACAAACTTATCTCCTGTGTTAGCTTAGGGGCTTTAGTTCCTACTGATTCCTTTTTAATTTGTACAAGAACCTCCATACCATTTTTGATGTCATCAGAATTTTTAATCGGTAAATACGCCATCTTTTCAAAACCTATATCTACAAATGCTGCCTCTATTCCCGGCTTTATATTTTTAACTATGCCCCTGTATATATTGGATTTTGTTTTTTTATGTATATTATCTTCAATTAATAATTCTACAAGCTTATCGTCCTCCATCACTGCTGTTTGAGTAGATGAAATTAAAGACTGCACTATAATTTGTTTCATATCTGCTCTCACTTATTTTAAAATATATACTAAAGTGGAGTTACTAATTGACCATCTTCAACTGCGTATAAATCACGTCTTAAAACATTTACATCTCTTGGATCCATTTCTAAACAAAGCATATCTAAAATTTGAGGTATCAATATATTTATATTTAAGTTAGCCTTTGAACCTGTCGCTATAGTAGATACAAATGTAACTCTCTCGTCATCTAAGCTAACTAAGTCGAAATTCTTGATTAAAGGTCTAATATCAACTTCTACATTTTTTCCTTTTTTGTTTTTCTTTGTTACTATTATTTCTTTGCTCTTTATGAATTTTAATACTCTAGACTTAACGAACTCCTTGCTTAGAGGTTTTTCTAAGTCTATACTAAATATATATTCTCCATAAACTATTATTGAAGATAATGAAGGTGTTTTAGGATCTATTTCCTTTGCCTTTATAAATTTAATTCCATCTGGTAACTCATCATTAATTCTTTGTAAAAATTCCTTTACTTCTATATCGTCTTCAATCTCGATGTCGACATATTCTCCTTGGCTTTCCACACCTAAAGCAAGTGCATTACCATAGCTCATCTTAGGATGAGGATTAAATCCTTCAGAATAACTTAAAGTTATCTTAGCTCTTCTAAAAGCTCTTTGTAGTAGTCTTTGTAAATCTAGATGAGATATAAAAATCATTTCATCTTCTTTTTTGTACTTAACTCTTATTAATTTACTCATAACTAACACAACCCCTTTCCAATATCATGTACATTTATTCCACAGCCATTACATTGATGTCTACAGTCAACTGTTACCTTTTCTTGTTTTGCTTTTTCATTTTCTCTGATTAAGAATTTCTTGCTGACACCGACATCTATATGGTCCCAAGGGAATACTTCATCATAAGATCTCTCTCTGTTTGCATAAAAATCTATACTTAAATTATTTTTTGCCATAGCTTCTTCGTATATTTCTAATTTGAAAAATTCATTCCATCCATCGAATTTTGCACCCATTTTAAATGCGTCGTATAATACCTTTCCTAGTCTTCTGTCGCCTCTTGCAAGTACTGCCTCCATTAAACTAGTTCTTGAATCGTGGTAGTTGTATTTTATATCTCTATTTTTAAGAGCTTTTATCAAGTAATGTTGTTTATTTATAACTTCTTCAGTCTTATCTTGTCCATGCCATTGGAATGGAGTAAATGGTTTTGGTACAAATGTAGATGTACTCACTGTAACTGAGAATTTTCTCTTAAGCTTTCCACCGTGTACTGTTCTATAAGTATCTATAACATCGTATGCAAGCTTTCCTATACCGTCTAAATCCTCGTATGTTTCAGTTGGAAGACCTATCATAAAGTAAAGCTTAACACTGTCCCAGCCCATTTCAAATGCCTTTTTAGTTGTGTTTTTTAAGTCTGCTTCTGTTACACCCTTGTTGATTACATCTCTAAGTCTTTGAGTACCGGCTTCTGGTGCAAATGTAAGTCCAGATTTTCTGACTTGTTGTATTTTTTCTGCTATTTCCATAGAGAAATTGTCAAGTCTAAGCGATGGTAGAGATATACCTATGTTTTCTGGTGTAAATTCATCGACTAAGAAATCAGTAAGCTCTGATAACTTAGAGTAGTCGCTTGTACTAAGTGATGATAGAGATATTTCGTCATATCCTGTATTGTCTACTAATTCTCTTACAGATTTAGATAAATTCTCGATGCTCTTTTCTCTTATAGGTCTGTAAATCATACCGGCTTGACAGAATCTACATCCTCTTGTACATCCTCTGAATAATTCTAAAACTACTCTATCGTGTACTATTTCTATATAAGGAACTATTAATTTTTCTGGATAGTAAACCTCATCCATATTTCTCATTATTCTTTTGTGTACTTTTTCAGGTACACCTTCTCTGTTTGGTTTTACGCTCTTTATAGTTTCGTCTTCGTTGTATTCGACATCGTAGAAGCTTGGGATATAAACTCCTTCTATTTTTGCAACTCTAGCTAAAAAATCCTCTCTAGTAGTCTTGTTTTTCTTCCACTCCTTGTATTCGTTTACGACTTCTAAGTTTACCTCTTCACCTTCACCTAATATAGCTATATCTATAAAATCAGCAAGTGGTTCACAGTTATACGCACATGACCCTCCTACCATTATAAATGGATCGTCTAACTCTCTGTCCTCTCTCATTATAGGAATACCAGCTAAATCCATCATATTTAGTATATTAGAGTATGAAAGCTCGTATTGAAGAGTAAATGCTACAAAATCAAAATCCCTTATAGATTGTCTAGATTCTAACGCAAATAGAGGTATGTCGTTTTCTCTCATAATAGCTTCCATATCTTGAGCTGGAGCGTATACCCTTTCGCAAAATACGTCTTCATCTCTATTTATTACTCTGTATAGTATTTGACTACCTAAATGACTCATCCCTACTTCGTATAAATCTGGGAAACAATGTGCATATCTTATTAAGTTTTCATTTGTAGTATCTTTATGAATAGAATTTATTTCATTTCCAAGATATCTAGCAGGTTTTTCTACTTTTTTAAGTATTTTTTTAAATTTTTTATTATCCATCTATTTTTTAACCCTCCATATTTTTACTTAAATTACAAATCAATCATTTTTATATATTAATAGATATAAAACCAATATGGATTTTATTATACACTATAAAATATTATGTTCAAAGTACTTTGTTTATAGTTAAACCAAAAGTCATTATTCAGTAATAACTATAGTTTTTATATTTATACTTATATTATAGCTTATTTTTCCAAGCAAACTTATAAATTATACTTAATTTTATCAATTAATTATACTCTATAAACAAAAAATCTATGGACTCTAAATTCAATTTCTTAGATTCCATAGATTTTTTGTTTTTATAAATTACATTACTCACTTTTCATTTTTATTATATTGTATTTATAACTTCTAGAAATTAATCTTTTTACGTCTCATACCGACATTTAAAACAATTCCTATAATGGCAAGAGATGTCATGACAGCACTACCTCCATAGCTTATAAACGATAACGTTACGCCCGTTACTGGAATTAATCCCATCGTCATTCCTATGTTTTGCACAATCTGGTATCCAAACATGCAGACGACTCCAATTACGACAAAGGCACCGTAGATATCCTTCGACTCTCTAGCAATTTTTATCATTCTAAATAAAAAGGCAGCATATAGTCCAACTAACAAGGCTCCTCCTACTACACCTAGCTCTTCTACAACAACTGCAAATATAAAGTCACTATCTTGTATAGGTAAAAAGTCTTCTTGATTTTGTGTACCATTGTATAGCCCCTTACCAGTCATTCCTCCAGAGCCAATTGCTATCATAGATTGCATAAGCTGGTAATTACCCTCTATAGAAGTATCTTCTGGATTCATAAATCCTAGGATTCTATTTTTTTGATAGGTATCCATAGCCATATACATAATAGGAAGTAATATTAAAACTATTACTCCTGCCTTTATCAATATTTTTCTATCTATGCCAGCAGAAAATATCATCCCAAATACTATACAGCAGAATATAATAGCTCCACCTAAATCCGGTTGTACTATTATAAGCCCTATGACAGGTATTGCATAGATTACAACGTCAAAAATTTCTTTTAGAGTATTTAACTTTCCTTTATGATTTTCAACTATTTTTGCAAAACTCAATATAAAGGTTATTTTAACGACTTCTATTACCTGCAAATCCAATATTTTAAGGTCAAATGTAGATTTGGCTCCACCTCTACTATCTCCAAATACTAATACTAAGGCAAGTAATGCTATACTAACTACATAAAGTTCTTTATAATGTTTCCCCATTATATTATAGTCAATCATCAAAATAAATAATACGAGAACTAAACCTAGACAAAATGCAAAAGTTTGTACGATTAATCTTTTGTATTGACCTGTTTGGTTTGCATGAGTAGCACTACTTAGTATTACTATGCCGTAAATAAATATAGCTAATACAATTAAAATTAACTTCCAGTCGATTTTTTTTATAAGTTTTATAGTATTTTTATAATCTATCAATTTCTCACCGTCTTTCTAAAACTTTATAACAAAATCTTTATTTCCAAAATCCTTAAAAACATTTTATAGTTTAAAGGGATATACTTAGATGTATATCCCCATTAAAAAACTTACATTTTTCTCTCTTTTATATTTTTAAGTGGTATATTTGCAACTAAGGCTGACACTGGTTTATCGTCATTTTCACTTCTAGTTTTAGACATTTTTATCTCTAAACCTGTTTCATCGATTTCTGCATAATTTGATATAACCTTTAATATATCATCTTTTATAGCTTCTAATAGCTGTGGAGAACAATCAATTCTATCGTGTACTAATACTAATTTCAATCTTTCCTTCGCCACATTTTTGCTCGTTTTTGGACTACCATTTAATGACTTAAAAAAATCGAACATAATTATCCTCCTATCTATTTGGCTGTTCCAAACATTCTTTTAATTTTACTGAAAAATCCTTCTTGAGTTTGAAGTTCCATAATAGGAATATCATGACCCAATATTCTTTTTGCTATGTTTTTGTAGGCTTTACCAGCAAGAGATTTTTCGTCTAAGATTGCAGGCTCACCTTTGTTCGTAGAAATTATTATACTTTCATCATCTGGAACCATACCAATTAGATCTATAGCTAGTATTTCTACTATATCTTGTTTATCCATCATATCGCCGCGTTTAACCATGTCTTGTCTTATTCTATTTATTATAAGCTGAATATTACTAATTTCATTAGCCTCTAATAAGCCTATTATTCTATCTGCATCTCTTACAGCAGAAACTTCTGGATTAGTTACTACTAACGCTCTATCTGCTCCTGCTATGGCATTTTTAAACCCTTGTTCAATACCAGCTGGACAATCTATTATAATATAGTCAAATGATTCCTTTAATCTTTGACATAATTCTTCCATTTGTTCCTCTGATACTGCATTTTTATCTCTAGTTTGAGCTGCTGGTAGTAAGTATAAATTTTCAAATCTTTTATCCTTGATTAATGCTTGTTTTAATTTACAAGTACCTTCAACAACGTCAACTATGTCGTAAACTATTCTATTTTCAAGACCCATAACTACATCTAAGTTTCTAAGTCCTATATCAGCATCTACAACTACTGTTTTTTTATTTTCAAAACTTAATGCTGTTCCTAAATTCGCAACTGTCGTTGTTTTACCAACTCCACCCTTACCTGATGTTATAACGATAACTTCACTCATCTCACTACCCCCTATAGATTTCCTTGTTTTTTATATTTTTAGGTAAGTAACTCTCTATTACTATTCGTCCTTCACTTACAAAGGCTATCTCTGGGCTGATTTCTTTAATTTCTTGGTTACTTTCATCATCATCGGGCGCCTCAGCTATATTATCGGCAATTTGTAAAACCTTAGGACATAGACAGTTTCCGACTATATAGGCTCTGTCATTACCACCCGCGCCTGCATGCACAAATCCTTCAATTTTACCCATAACAATTATATTTCCTGCTGCAATAGCTCTCGCTCCAGCGCTTATATTACCCATAATAACTATATCTCTTATTGAAGTCAATTGTGAACCTGGATTCATATCTTGCATAACGACTATATCTCCATCATATACTATATTTTCACCAGACCTTAAATTATCAACATATTTGGTATCAAATAAACCTAATTGCTTTTTCTCTTGATCCTCTGTAAATTCTATATCAAATCTAGACGTAAGCTCTTCTTTTATTATCATTATTTGAATATCACTTAAGTAATCACAATTAATTTCACAGATTTTGGCTCCATTAAAAAATCCTACATATTCTTCTAACCTATTAATTATTGAATCTTTAACAACATCAAAAGGAGCTACCTTTTTTATATTCACAACTATACCTTTTTTATTGCCTTTAAATTCAACAAGTTCACTGGCAGAAACTTCTTTTAAAGACATAACAACCTCCAGAGTGATATCAATTTATTTACTATATTCTTCATAAATATATTAATCACCTTTTTATTTTTTTATTTGAACTTGAAAATTTAATTTATTGTCACTACCTGTATCTTTACTGCTGTCATTAGAATTAGAATTTTGATAAGTATTATCTCCATTATCTGATTTATTTTCAGAAGAGTCCTTTGTATCTTCAGGTGAACCAGATACATAATATCCTATTATATCCTTTATTGGCAAGAATGCATAAGTAGCTGTAGTACCTTGAGGAATAACTGCCGCTACTGCTATCTCTGGATCATCTGCTGGAGCAAATGCTACTGCCCAACCAAAATCTCCATAAGTTTGTTTATATGCATCTATCTTTTCATCTGTAATAGATGGTTTAACCTTCTTTATAGCTCTTCTCAAATAAGCAGCATTTATTTTGTCTGTATTAGCTAATTTTTCATCAACACCGTCTTTTAGTTCTTTTTCTAATTCTTCTCTTGTTTCATCATCCAAATCATCTTTTTTCAATTCTTCTTTTATTTCTTTTATTCTATTTTTAGTTAATTCAGCTTCTCTATCTTTTCTCAATTGATTGTAGACTTTTAGTACTTTGTCTTTATTGACTCCATAACTAGATAAATGATTCATCAAATATTTATATTCATTTGATGTAGGTATTTTATCATTTCTTTCGGCAGTACCACTTTTTGCTGCAACTGCCACAGGGAAATTGGCAAAGTATTTTGCCGCTGTACCTTCTGTTGTAACTAGCTTCATACCTTTTATTAACTCTTTTAAATTATCATCGTCTTTAAAATCAATTTTTTTAGATACTACTTTACTTTCGAATGTTGTCTCATAATCAGTATTTACAACCTTCTTAGTTAAAGTCAAGTCTGTCAAATAACCTCCATTTGCAATTGCCATGACATATCTTACAATTTGTGATGGAGTATATGCATTTTCACCTTGGCCTATAGATAAGTTTAAGTTGTCAGAAGTAGTCCATCTAGCAAATTTTAAATATGTAAATAATATAGAATCGGCTAAATCTTCTACTCTATCTTCTTTTACATTTAAATTTGCAAGGCGATTCATAACTTCACCTCTTCCTGGACAAGGATATTCATCTACCCAACTTACAATTTCATCTATTCTCTTATCCATCTCTTCATCGTCATTTTCATCTATATCAGTAAAGCTATCTAATATATTTAAATTTAAATAAGATCTAAGTGATATTTTAGTTGAGTTAATTTTATCCTCTTCACTAGGTACCTTACCTGCTGTCTCAGTTATTTCATCTTCTAGACCAGTATTTTCGTTTAAACCAAATAACTTAGCATATTTAAGTATTTTCTTTGAATTCATTTTTATTCCTGGATTATGACTTTCATTTAAAAAGTTTGTTCCAGTACCAACTATACCAAAGTAGATATTACATGACTCTTGTATAGCTTTATATAGATTTACAGCACCGTGGTTGCCTCTAGATTTATTCCAAACGGCATCCCCAAAGGTCTGTCCTTCAAGTTTTATAACACCTGTATCAGCTATTGTGTAATTTGGATCTAATCCATTTTCTAAAGCAGCCATTCCTGTTACCATCTTAAATGTAGAACCTGGTTGGAATACACCTTGAGTTACTAAATTTAAAAGTGGACTGGCAGCTAGAGTATCATTTGGATTTTTAGGTTGTAATTTTTTGTAATCCTTTGACGAAATACCTGTTACAAATAAGTTAGGATCGTAATCTGGATAACTTGCTGATGCTAAAACCTCTCCTGTCTTTATATCTACGGCTATAACTGCTCCTGTTTTTGCATTTAACGCTCCACCACTTACAGGTACATCTCCATAGTCGCTTTTAAAAGTTCCTCCAGTATTTGCGACTTTTATAGTCTTTTCCAACCCTTCTTCTGCTACCTTTTGTAAATCCATATCTAGAGTTAGATAAACTGTATCACCTGACACAGGCTCTTTAACCTCTAACTCATCTGTAATTTTACCAGTTGCATTTACTTTTACTTTTTTATATCCATCAATACCTTTTAGATTATCCTCTTGTGTTGCCTCAATTCCTGTAAGGCCGACAATATCATCTGACTGATATTCCTTTTCTTTATTGTTTAAATATTCATCTACTTGTTGAGATGGAATTTTTCCTACATAACCCAATACATGAGATGCCAATTCTTTATTTGGATAATATCTAATAGGCTTACTAGATATAGAAATTCCAGACATATTAGCTGCATTTTCTTCTACAAAAGATATTGTTTTTTCTGATACATTTGAAGCTAATGTAACAGGATAATAAGTTTTATATCCTTGAGATTTTATCAAGTTTCTAACTACAAGTATTTTTCTAGCATCTTGGTCACTTAAGCTTTCATCGATTTCATAGTACTTTCTAATCTTTTGAAATGCGACCTTTGCACTATCAGTCTTTTTGACTTCGATTTTTTCGCCTGTTTTAAGTTTTTTAACAAAACTCTCCAACCAATCGTTCTTGTCTTTAATTTCTGTAAATGTAAAGTTAGAAACTAAAATAGGAGGATAATACCCCTTGCTATTAAGCTTCTTTTGAAGCTCTGCTGGTTTTAAATCTCTATCAGATTTTTTTAATGTTCCATCGTCAATAAGACTGTCTACTAAATAGTAGAATGTTTCTTTTGCATTTAAATTGGCTGGGATATTGTTCTTTTCTTTGTACTCACTTACATTTTGATCATATGTATAAGAAAAGTTTCCATTTTCATCTATAATAATAGGAAAATCATCTTCATAATCTTCATCATTTTCTATTAATTTATTCATTATTTTTAAGGCAATACCATTTGCATCATTTCCTGATGCAGTCAATTGATCGCTTGATACTTCAACTACAAAAGAATTTGTATTTCCGGCTAAAAGTCTTCCATATCTGTCTCTAATCTCTCCTCTTGCAGCCTTTATAGTAACTTCTTTATATGTTTTATTGTCTGCAAGACTTGTATAATAATCATATTGAAATATATTCATATATAGCATTTTCAATATGATTACAGTAAAGGCAACTAAGAAAAAAATCTTTATGATATTAAATCTCTCATTAACTTTATTGTCTTCCATTAAATCACCACTATTCTTCTTCTAGTTTTAATATTTGATTTTTAAATATCTTGTAAATTAATACTCCTATTAAAGCATTTGCAATAGGAACTACAATTATTTTTATAATTGATGCAAATTTACATACATTATATAGTGATTTAGCAAATAAAAAACTAACTCCACAATATATAAAAGTCATAGCTAAAATAATTGTAAATATCATTACAGGACTTTCTTTGTAAACTTTATTTCTCAAATAACTTACTGTATATGAAATCAGAAATAATATAAGTGCATTAGCTCCAAAAACGCCTCCAACACTAGAATCTAGGACAATACCTAAAATCGCACCTATAATTCCACTTTCTAATTCTCCTAAGTAAAGAGAAATTATAACTAAATATATTAAAACTATATTTATAGTCATTCCAAAAATAGATAAATAATTAATAATACTATTTTGTATTATTATTATAAAGATCCCTAATATACAAAGTAATATTCTCTTCATTGTAATTACCTCTCTAATTTATATTTCTTGGTTCTACTATAACTACATTATCTATATTTTTAAAGTTTACATTAGGTTTAATTACTACGTATTTTAAAGATTTACTTTTATCTTCAACAACCTTTGTCACTTCTCCTATAGCAATGTTTTCTGGATATAAACCAAGACCTGACGTAACTACACTATCACCTGGAAGTACATCGTAATCAGAATCCATCATATATCCTTGTAAAAGACCTTTTTCTCTATTTGACTCTTCTTCTTTGATGCCTGTACCAGTTGTAATAATTCCTTTGTATTTAGAATCCTTTGATAACTTAAAGCTAACTGATGATGTCGTGTCTAATAATGTAATAGCTTTAGAATAGCTTGAAGATACTTCTGTAACTATACCTACTAAGCCGTCTCCATTCATAACTAAGCTATTTTTTTTGACACCATCATCGCTACCTGCACTTATCACAATGCTTGTATACCAAAGTCCATCATTTTTGCTTACTACCTCAGCTGCTAATTGATTTGCAACGTACTTTTCATCTACAAAATTCAATGATTTTTTTAATTGTTCTAATGAGCTCGTAGTTTCTAGTTCGCCTTTTAAATTTGTTATTTCTTCCTCTAATTTTTTATTTTCTTCTTCTAATTTTTCAATTTTCTCAGCATTAGCTTTGAAATTTACTATATTTGAAAATCCGCCAGTAAAAAAACCAATTCCTTTACTAACGCCGTGTTCAAGAGTAGATGTTATATTAAGTATTATATTTGAGTTAAAGGGACTATTTCCCGAATTTCTTCCTATTGATATACTTACAATTCCAATTAAAGTGATAGCAACCAAACCAGTTGCTATCACTTTAAAATTTATTTTACGTCTGTTTTTGTCTCTTCTCAAACTCATCACCAGCTTCTATCTTCTCTTGTTTGCTACTAAAACTTTTTCGAAGATTTCTTGGTCTTCAACTGATTTTCCAGTTCCTATAGCAACACAATCTAGTGGATATTCTGCTATGAAAACTGGCATTCCTGTTTCTTCTTTTACTAATAAATCAAGACCTTTTAATAATGCTCCTCCTCCTGTTAACATTATTCCGTTTTCCATTAAGTCGGCAGCAAGCTCTGGTTTTGTTTTTTCTAGAGTTATTTTTATTCCATTTACTATTGTATTAATAGGGTCTTTTAAGGCATCTCTTATTTCTGCAGAAGATATATCGATTTTCTTAGGAAGACCTGTTACTAAATCTCTACCGCTTATTTGAGCAGTTACTTCTTCTCCATCTTTATAAGCTGAACCTATGTTTATTTTTACATCTTCAGCAGTTCTTTCACCTATTAATAAGTTGTATTCTTTTTTAACGTAATTAACTATTGCTTCGTCTAATTTGTTACCACCTATTCTTATAGATTCAGCAGTATCTATACCACCTAGTGATATTACAGCTATTTCTGAAGTACCACCACCGATATCAACTACCATGTTACCTTCTGGTTCTTCTACTCTAAGTCCAGCTCCTATAGCTGCAGCCATTGGTTCTTCTATTAAAAACACTTCTTTAGCTCCTGCTTGTTGAGCAGCTTCTTCTATTGCTTTCTTTTCTACTTCAGTAACACCATATGGTACACATATAGCTATTCTCGCACTTACAGCTCCACCTTTTTTAGCAGTAGATTTTTGTATGAAGTAAGTTAACATTGATTGAGTTATATCAAAATCAGCTATAACTCCATCCTTCATAGGTCTTATTGCTTTTATGTTTCCTGGTGTTCTACCTATCATTCTCTTCGCTTCTTCACCAACTGCTAAAACATCCTTGCTGTCATCTCTTATTGCGACAACTGATGGTTCTCTAAGCACTATACCTTGACCTTTAATGTATACTAGAGTATTTGCAGTACCAAGGTCTATACCCATGTCCTTTGTCATTTTTCCGAATCCAAAGAAAGATCCTTTTTGTTTTTTTTGTTTTTTTTCACTTGCCATTTTTAAACGCTCCCTTCAATCTTACACTATATCAAATCAACATATTTTCTTTAAAACTAAAATACAATCCGTCACCTATAATTATATGGTCTATTACTTCAATGCCTATTATTTCTCCACACTCAACAAGCCTATTTGTAATAGACTTATCTTCTGAAGAAGGTGTTGGACATCCTGATGGATGATTATGTATTAATATAATCTTATTGCTACTTCGTCTAATTGCCGCTCTAAAAACCTCCCTCGGATGAACTAATGACGCATTTAAAGTACCAATTGAAATGTCTACATCTGTAATTATCTCATTTTTTGTATTTAAAAGCACTACTTTAAATATTTCCTTTGATTCGTATCTCAATGTATCCATGTAGTATTTGTATATATCCCAAGGATTTTTTATTTTGTATTTAGGTGGCATATAACTGGAAGCCCTGACTCCTAATTCTACCGCTGCCTTTATTTGGGTAGCTTTAGTGAGTCCGATACCATCTATAGTACATAGCTCTTCTATACTTATATCATATAAATCTCTAATATTTATTAATTTTTCCTTAAATATTTGATTAGAAAGCTCTATAGCATTGTATTTTTTGTTTCCAGTTCTAATAATAATAGCCAACAATTCAGCATCAGATAATGATTTTACACCTTTTGTCAGCATTTTTTCTCTAGGTCTGTCGCATTCTAACATATTTTTTATGTTAAAATTGTTGTTTAAAGTTTCTTGCAGATGAATCATCCTCCATAAAATAGATTTATATCAAAGTGATCCCTTAACAAATCGCTGAGTTTAGATATAGGAAGTCCCACTATGTTGAAATAATCACCTTGTATACTGTCAACTAATAGAGCTCCATATCCTTGTATTCCATACCCACCTGCTTTATCTAATGATTCCTTAGTATTTATATAATCTTTAATAGAGTCTTCACTTAAATCTTTAAACGTAACATAGCTTATCTGATAGTCATTTACAACTATTCCCTTTTTTAAATGGATTAAACTGATACCTGTAATAACTCTGTGTGTTTTATTCGATAGCTTTTGTATCATATCAAATGCTTCTTCTTCATCTTTAGGCTTACCTAAAACTTCATCTCCTAAAACAACAATTGTATCAGCACCTATAACCAATTTATCTCTGTTATTTTCTGCTACATCAAATGCTTTTTCATATGCAAGCCTAACTACCATACTTTCAGGAGATTCATTTTCCAAAAATACTTCTTCTATATCGCTTTTTTGAACCTCAAATTTAAGCTTAGTATTTTTTAAAATTTCTCTTCTCCTCGGTGAAGCCGACGCTAATATAATTTCCATTTATTCACCTTCTCGTACTTAAATTTTGTACTAATTAAGTTTATCACTATCTTATAAAAATTTCAATCTTAATATAAGCTCTTTTCTTTTATAAATCTTATATTTTTTAAAAAAATTTATTTTATTTAAATAAATATTATTTTTATTTAAAATTTTCTTATTTTTGTTAAGAATTTTGTAATAATATTTACGTTTAATTTTAAGATTATTCCACTGTTAAGGCAATAAAATAAAGGTATAGAGATCTATACCTTTATTTTGTCCATATTCTATTTTTTCATATCTATTGTTCTACACATTTTATTGCGTCTTTCTTACATTTTTGCATGCATAGATGACATCCTTTACATTTTTCTGGATCAACTTTATGTGGTTGTTTTTTGTCTCCTTCTATCGCACCAAATGGACAAACTCTAGCACAAGCTGTACAACCTATACATTTTGATTCGTCTATAGCTACTATACGTCTATCTGATATATCTCCTGCAGATATAACTTTCTTTGGACATTTAACTGCACATTGTTTACATCCTATACACTTAGAGTAATCTATTGTAGCTTTATTATTTTCTACAACTATTGCACCAACTGGACAAGCTTTTTCACAAGCTTTACATCCTATACATCCAGCAGAACATTTAGCTTTAACAACTTTACCTGGATCTTTAGAACTACAGTTGACAACAACTTCTTTGTTAGCTGGTTTTTTAGCTATTATTCCTTTTGGACAAGCTTCCATACATTTTCCACAAAGAACACATTTATCTTCATCTACTACAGCTACTCCATCGACTACTTTTATTGCATCGAATTTACAAACAGATGCACAAGTTCCAAGTCCTAAACAACCAAAGCTACAATCCTTTGGTCCACCTATTAGAGATACTGCTGCTCTACAATCTTGAATACCATTATATTCATATTTATTTGCTGCACTTGAACAAGTACCTTTACACATAACATGTGCAACCATTTTTTCTCCTGATTCAGCTGCAACACCCATGATTTCTCCAATTTTTGCTGCTACTGCAGGTCCACCAACTGGACAAGCATTTACAGGTGCTTCACCTTTTACTATAGCGGCTGCCACACCTCCACAACCTGGGAATCCACAACCACCACAGTTTGCTCCAGGAAGTACTTCAAGTATTTTAGTTTCTCTTTCATCAACTTCAACTGCGAATTTTTGTGCAGCAAAAGCTAAGACAGCACCAAATATTAACCCCATGGCTCCTAATAATATTACTGCTTTTAATATTTCCACAATACTTCACCCCCCTGTTTTATAGTCTTATTAATCCTGTAAATCCTAAGAAAGCTATTGACATTAATGCTGCAGATACTAATGTTATAGGGAATCCCTTAAATGCATCTGGAATATCTGCAAGTTCTAATCTTTCTCTGATTCCTGCGAATAAAACTATTGCTAATGTGAAACCTAAACCTGCACCAACACCATTTATTAATGTTTCTAATATATTGTAATTTTTTTGAACATTAACAAGTGCTATACCTAAAACTGCACAGTTTGTAGTTATAAGAGGTAAGTAAACACCTAATGCTTGATATAAAGCTGGACTCATTTTCTTAAGTGCCATTTCAACAAATTGAACTATTGAAGCTATAACAAGTATAAATGCTATAGTTTGTAAATATTCAGTTCCTGTTTTTACTAAGATCATTTGTATAAAGTATGTTATTAAAGAAGCTAGGCCTAAAACGAATGTAACCGCAGCTCCCATACCTGCTGCTGTATCCACCTTCTTAGAAACACCTAAGAATGGACATATACCTAAGAATTGTGATGTTATAACATTGTTAACAAGGACAATACTTAGTAATAAAAGAATATAATTCATAATATTTCCCTCCTAATAATTAAGCGCTTTTCTTTGAAACTTTATTAAATATCGCCATCAAGATTCCTAATGTTAAGAATGCTCCTGGAGGTAATATGAATAATAAAGCTGGTTGGTAAGAAGCTCCAAATAGACTAAATCCGAATATGCTTCCTGCACCTAATAATTCTCTAACTGCTCCTAATATTGTAAGAGCTATAGTAAATCCAAGACCCATACCTAAACCATCTACTGCTGAAGCAACTGGTCCATTTTTAGATGCAAAACTTTCTGCACGGGCAAGTATTATACAGTTAACAACTATTAATGGAATATATAATCCAAGCGCTTTATCAAGTGCTGGTATATAAGCTTTTAAAAGCATTTGTACGATTGTAACGAAAGTAGCTATAACAACGATAAATGCTGGTATTCTTATTTTGTCTGGTATTACTTTTCTAAGTAGTGATATAGCTATATTTGAACAAGCTAAAACTACTGTAGTTGAAAGACCCATTCCTAAACCATTCATAGCTGCACTTGTAACAGCTAGAGTAGGACACATACCTATTACTTGTACAAAGGTTGGATTTTCATCGATAATACCATTTTTAAATGTTTTTCCTAAACTACTCATATCTTAAAATCCCCCTATCAATTATTTTAAAGAGTTATTATAAACTTCTATTGCTGCATCGACACCATTAGTTACTGCTGTAGAAGTTATAGTAGCCCCAGATATTGCTTTGATTTCTGTGTCGCCAGGAGTACCATTTTTAAGAACTGAAAGCTCTTCAAGTGGTTTTCCTTTATATTGGTCACTGAATTCTGGTTCTGTTGATCTAGCACCAAGACCTGCTGTTTCTGAGTTACTTACAACATTTATTCCTGATACTTGACTATTAGCTGAATCTATACCTACCATTAATTCAATTTTTCCACCATAACCTGATGGTAAAACTTTAAGAGTATATCCAACTGTATTTCCTGATGCATCTTTTGCTTCATATACTTCTGCAACTTCTATACCTTTAGAGTTATCAGTTTTTATATTTTTTACTTCTTCGAAAGTTTCGGCAGAATCTAAAACTAATTTTCTAGCTTCTGCATTTGCTTGTTCACTTCTTTGAGCAATAGTATCAGCAGTTACACTGTTAGTAAGTGCTAACAATAATGCAGCTACTGCACTTATTATTAATAAATTTAATCCTAATTTAAACATATCTTTGCCCATTATTTAGCCACCTCCCCAAATACTCTGTTGTTAACGTATTTGTCTATAAGTGGAGTCATAACGTTAGCTAATAATATTGAATAAGAACATCCTTCTGGATATCCACCGTATAATCTAATTACTGAACATATTACACCTGCTAAAACAGCGTATATAATTTGTCCCTTCTTAGTCATAGGAGATGTTGTATAGTCAGTTAACATGAAGAAACCACCTAACATAACACCACCTGCTAATATTTCACTTACAGCAAATTGTATATTAAATCCACCTAGTAAGAATGTTAATACAAATATTGTTCCTAAATAACAAACTGGCATAATATAACTTATAATTCCTTTATATATTAAGTAAATACCACCTAGTAATATTAATACAGCACATGTTTCACCAACACAACCGCCTATATTACCGATTAACATATCAGTCATAGATATACCACTGTCAGTTAGTCCTTGAAGTCCTGCTGCTCCTGATTTTAAGAAGCTAAGTGGAGTTGCAGTTGTTACTACATCAGCAGCTGCTGAAGAACTAACCCAATTAACACCTGTTTGAGTCCATTTAGTCATTGCAACTGGGAATGATGCTAATAAGAATGCTCTCGCTGCCAAAGCAGGGTTAACAAAGTTATTACCTAATCCACCAAACATCATTTTTACAACTACTATTGCAAATACGCCACCTAATAGACACATCCACCATGGAAGTGATGCAGGAACGTTAAATGATAATAATAAACCTGTAACTACTGCTGAAAAGTCTCCAATAGTACTTTTTTGTTTAGTTATTTTTTCCCATATAAATTCAGAACCAACTGTTCCTAATATACAGAAGAACATAACATATAATGCGCTTGCTCTAAAATACCATAAACCTGCGATTGCTGCTGGTAAAAGAGCTAATACTACTTGTTTCATTATATAAGAAGTATCTTCATTACTTCTAATGTGAGGTGATGATGACACTATAAACTTATTTTCCATGTTTATTTCCCCCCAATATTTATTTTGCTGCCTTTGCTTGAGCTTGTGCTTTTCTACGTTTTGCTTGAATTTGACGTTTAGCATTTCTTATAGATTCTACTAAAGGTCTTCTAGCTGGACATATAAATGAACATGATCCACATTCTATACAGTCAAGAGCTCTATGTTCTTCAGCTTTATCAAAGTCACCTTTAAGTGAATTAGCACTTATGTATAAAGGTTGTAAGAATGCTGGACATACTTGAGTACATCTACCACATCTTAAACAAGCTGTAGGTTCAGGAAGTCTAGCTTTTTCTTCTGATAAGCATAATATACCTGAAGTACCTTTTGTACTTGCTGCTTGAGTAGTATATTGAGTATTACCCATCATAGGTCCACCTAATATAACTTTACCTACTTTTACGTCGTCTTTAAATCCACCACATTGATCTATTATTTCACAGATTGGTGTTCCGACTTTAGTTATTAAGTTTCTAGGATTTTTTATAGCATCGCCTGTAATAGTTGTGATTCTTTCTATTAGAGGTAATCCTGTTTGTATTGATTTAGATATTTGAGCTGCTGTACTAACATTTGTAACTACGGCACCTGCAGCTGCTGGTAATGCACCTGATGGAACTTCTCTTCCGCCTGTACATGCATATATAAGTTGTTTTTCTGCCCCTTGTGGGTATTTTATTTGAAGTCCAACAACTTCTATTTCTGGATATGGTTCAGCTGCTTTAGTAACAGCTTCTATAGCATCTGGTTTATTTACTTCTATAGCTATATATCCTTGTTTAACTTCTAATGCTTTCATAACGGCTCTTATACCAAATACTATTTGTTCTGGCATTTCAACCATTAATCTATGGTCAGCAGTTAAATATGGTTCACATTCAGCACCATTTAAAATGACTACATCGATATTTGCATCTGGTGGAGGTGATAATTTTACATGAGTTGGGAATGTTGCACCACCCATACCAACTATACCTGCATCTTGTATAATTTTAATAATTTCTTTTGGAGCTAGACTATCTAAATCTCCTTTTGGTTTAACGCTTTCATCAAGTTCTTCTTTGAAGTCGTTTTCAATGACTATGCATTGTCCTACTCCACCAGGAACTTCATGCATTTGTATTCCAATGACTTTCCCTGAAACTGATGAATGAACATTTGCTGATACAAACCCACCTGCTTGTCCTATCATTTGACCTTTTTTAACTAGATCGCCAACTTCTACTATAGGTTTTGCTGGAGCACCTATATGTTGTTGAAGAGGAATGTAAACAGTTTTTGGAGCTTCAGCTTTCGCTAGAGCTATTTTGTTTGTATACTCTTTATTGTATGGAGGATGTATACCTCCTTTGAATGTTAAGAGTCTCATTTTATATTTACCCCCTGTCTTGTTATATTAATACTCATAGATATTATATATATAGTATACTATATTTACTACAAAAATTTAACAATTGTTAATTATTTATCTCAATTATTAGCTTTTTTTAAATGAATATAAAAAAAATATATAACACAAATAATATTTTTTTTATATATTTATTTAAGTTTTAAATTTTTTTATTTTTTCAAAAAATACAAAAAAGGTTGAATAATTCAACCCTTTAAGCTGTTTTTATTTGGTTTATGAATTCATAATACATTTGTACTGAATACATTAAAATACTTTCATATTTATAAATATCCTCACTAGAAATTATTTTATCTAAGTTTAAAATATTGTCCTCAATTTGTGAAGTATAAGACAATAAATTATTTTTAAAGTAATCTAGCCCCTTATAATCTATTTTTTTGACTTCATTATCTAATTTATTTAAAATTTCTTTTCTTTCTTTCATCATATTTTGATATTTTATAGTATCAAAACTATTTCTATTTTCATTTAAATAATTTGATTCCTCTTCATAGCTTTTTAATAGTAAATTTAAATAATCAGATATATTTTTTATATAAGAATACTCATCAGTATATTCTAATGATAATACTGGAATTTCTAATTTAGTGATAAATGCATCATTAAATAAATTTTTTACAGTAGGCAACTGCTTCCTCATATCCTCCTCATTGAAAGAAATATAAGTCTGAGTTTTACTCACACCATCCATTTTCAAAGTCGAACTTGGCATTTTATTTTGTTCTAATTTAACTTCGATTTTATTTAAATCTTCATTATTATCAAAAGATCCCACCTGTATTAAATAAACATCTATACCATCAACTACTGCTACTTTTGCATTATTGTTTGATGAGTTTTTAGATTCTGTATCTTTTTGTGATTGTTCATATAAGTTGTCCGACTTTTTAGCATCTGTAGAGTTTAATTTAAAAACATCAAAATCTAAATCCTTCCAAAAGCATACCTTATCAACTACAAAAGACATTTTTTCAAGCAAATTAAAATTTTTTAACACTCCATCTACGCCAATTTTTTTATAGCTATACCCTACTATTAAAGCCATACAAAGTACAACAGTTATAAATTTTCTAAAATTAAATCTTCGCCTTTTATTTAATCCTTTGTATATCTTTTTATTACTCATTAGTTAAGCCCCCTTAAATATTATTTGTATATTATATTTAAGAGGGCTTAATTTTATGAATATTTATTTTTAAAATCTTCTAGCGCCAAGTAATACTCTACCGTAATATCCTTCTAAGCTAGATAATTTGACTTTATCTGGATTTGATGCACTTCCACTAGCATGTATAAACATATTATTACCGACGTAAATTCCCACGTGGCTTGTTTGTCCTGTACCAGTTGTTGCAAAATACAATAAATCTCCTGGCAAGTAATTTCCCCTTGATATAAATGTGCCTATTTTAGCCTGTTCATAAGAGACTCTCGGAATAGTTTTATTTTCTGCATGTAAATATACATATCTAGTAAATCCAGAACAGTCAAAATAATTCGGTCCATTTCCACCCCAAGCATATGGAGTTCCAAGAAGCGAATACGCTAAGTTAACTACAGATGATCTATAGCTATTTGAATTATTTGAATTTCCACCTGTATTTGTTACATCTTCTGTAGTTATTTTTATATAATCGTCTTTTACCCATCCAGTTGTTTTATTGCTCAAGCTTACTTTATACCAACCATTTGATTTGTCGATTAATTTTACTACTTGTCCATGAGTTAATTTAGACTTGATGCTGTAACTAGTAGATGGTCCACTTCTGACATTTAAATTAGCATAGCATGTTACCTTTCCGTTACATGGAGTAAATTCATTCGATGTATTATTCGCATTTTCTCCACTATTTCCAAAATCTATATATCTTTTATAAATCCAACCAGTTGTTCCATTACTCAATTGAACATTATACCATCCGTTTGACTTGTTAAACAAAGTAACTTTTGTACCATATGAAGCTACAGTTTTTACAGAATATTGATTGCCTGCGCCACTTCTTACGTTTACATAGCTTACATTAACAGTTCCTGTATTATATCCAACCTCACTAGATGTAGAAGCTTGTTTTTTTATATAGCTAGAGTAAACCCATCCATTTAATCCATTATTTGATTTTACATGAGACCATTCGTCTTGAGTTTCTATTACATTTAAATAGCTTCCTTTATAAACTACCCCTACTTTTGAATAATTTAAACTAGGTCCACTTCTAACGTTCAATGCGCTTACATCTACTATAGCAGTAGAATCAGCATATGATTTACCAGCATTTAAAGATACAGCTAAAGCACCTACCCCTAATGCTAAGACTACTTTTTTCATAACGTTATTCCCCCAAATTAATATTCCTAATATTATTTAAATCAGCCTCTACCAGCTGGTAATATTTCTATCCAATAATTATCTGGATCGTTGATAAAATATATTCCCATTTCTTTATTTTCAAAGCAAATGCATCCCATTTCTTTATGTAGCTCATGAGCTTTTTCGAAATCGTCTACTTCAAGAGCTAGATGGAATTCATTATCTCCTAAATTATATGATGGTTTATCCCAATCTCTCAACCAAGTAAGCTCTAGGCTGTGTCTTGTTGTCCCATCAGATAAATAAACTATTATAAAGCTTCCATCCTCTGGAGCTATTCTTCTAGATTCTTTAAGACCTAAAGCCTTTTCGTAAAACTCTATACTTTTTTCTAAATTTATTACATTAAAATTATTGTGACAAAATGTAAAATTCATAAATTACCTCCTAAACTTTATTTATTTTTCTCCTTTATTATAATATAATTATATAGAAAATTTAGCAACTATTGGATAATGATCTGACATATTTTTTATTAATACTTCATAAGATTCTATTTTTATATTATTAGAGACAAACATGTAGTCTATTCTATCGATTCCCATTGAAAAAGTCAGTATATTAGATTTATTTAACTCTTCGGCCACATCAACTATAATTTCGTCATTTAACGATATATTTCCTTCATTAAAATCTCCTAAAATTATAAAATACTCGCTTTTTAAGTTCTTTATATAGACTCTTAGCTCTTCTATTTGCTTTTTTCTCTCCTCATAATCCAATCCAAGATGGACATTTATTACATGCACCTTTTTGTTTTTTACTTTTATAATAGTATGTAAAAAACCTCGTTGTTCCTTTGAGCTAGTTAGATAAACGTGCTTTTTATCGATTATTTTATATTTTGAATATGTAGCTAATCCGTAGTTTTCATCATTTTCTACAACATTTGCCCCAAAATGTGAATACATATTTAATTCTTCTTTTAGACTGCTCACTTGAAATCCCACCTTTGAGGATTCATTTACTTCTTGTAAGCATATAATATCTGCTTTACTCTTTTTTAAAAAATTTATTGTGTCGAATAATGTAGGAATCATATTTCTATCAGTCCCACTATGTATATTATAACTTATTATTTTAATTTCTATTTTATTTAAATTGTTATCTTGAATAGATATAAAATAACTCGCAGCTAATATGATGACTACTAAAAATGTAACTTTTTTAATATTTATATAAATCACACCCTTTTGATTAAAAATTAAAGACGCTTTTAGCGTCTTTATTTATCTGTCTATTTATTTTTTCTCAGTTTCTCTTTTATTATGCTATTTATTATTTTTTTTCTTATATCTTCTGCCCCTTCTTCCTCGTCTATATCTACTTCTAAAAGCTTAGCTATAGCCTTCATTTCTTCTCTTGTTTTTGACCTATAGCTCTGTATTAATTCATTTTTAACACTCTGAGGGTCTATTATATATTCTTTGCCTGTTCTTTTATAGATTACATGTCTAGATGAATATAAATCCCTATTGTCATAAATATGTTTTGATATTATTCTTAAAATTTGATTATATGAAAACTTTTTATTTACATTTAAATTAAGGTATCTTGCAAAATTATAAAGTTCTTTTTTTGATTTAAAAATTTCCTCTTTTTTTATTAACCTTCCCACTGATACTATGTTTTCTTTATATGCACCATAAGTTAAAACCTTTAAATATATATTCTCTCTTTTATCTCTGCTTTTAATTTTTTGTATATTTTCATTTATTGCTTTATCCACATTTGCTTCAAAAAATTTCTTGGCACCTCTCTGCGATACATAATTTGCTAAATCCTCCTGTATCATATCAAGTATCAAATTTCTAAAATTATCTTTATATGTTCTATACTCCTCCATGATACCCCACCTCGTTTATTTTATTATATTCATATAAATATAAAATGTGTGCTTGCCGGTATTTTTAAAAATATTTACTTTAATATATATGATTATTTTAAAAAAATATTAAATAGTATGTATATTTTTATTAAGAATGTTAATAATATAAATGTAAAATCAAATATACTCAATCTCCCCCATTTAAGAGATCTCTATTTATTTAGAGATCTTTTTTTATATAAAATTTGGCATAAAAAAACCTACAAGAACGATATTCCTGTAGGCATTTTTATATTATTCGATTCCTTTTAATTCAAATCCTAAATCTTCTATTACAGCTTTTATAGCATCTTCAGTAACTCCATCAGCTATATCGACTAAAGCATATTTGCCATCTAAACTGACTTCCTTTACTTCTACACCTTCAATATCTTCTGTTAAGGCTGTTTTTACATGGTTTACACAGTGATTACAGCTCATACCTTCGATTAATAATTTCTTTTGCATTAATTACACCTCCATATACCCTATATGGGTATATTATACCATATTATCTCAAAAAACTCTACTTACAAACTTATTCTGACTCAAATATTATTTTACTTTTAGAGAATCAATTCCCCTGTATATATTGAGATCATTAGAATACAAATCTCCTTCAAGTCTTTCGTTTAATACAACATAATCATCTAACATGCCAAAGCTTATAAATACTGCATTTTCTTTAACATATTTTTGTATCTCTTTGTAGATATTTTTTATCTGAGCTTCTGAGTTGGCTTCTTGTAAATTTTTCAAATATTTATCTAATTGCTTGTCTTTATATCCCAATTCTTCAAGTATATATGTTGCATCAGATACAGCAGGTAATTCACATCCTATTAAAGCTAAATCATATTTCTTACTATCTAGAGCTTTTGTCATTTCATCATCTGTTAAATCTTCTATTTCTGTTTTTATACCTATAGCCTCTAAGTTATTACTTATTATATTTGCAGCCTTTACCCTTTCACTATTATCTTTATTTACTATTATTTTAAATTTCATGTCTTTTAATAAAGCCTTCACTTCAGCAGTTGTCACGTCCTTAAATGATTTAGTTTTTTCCTTAGTTGATTTGTTTGAATCTTTGGTATTTTGCTTATCATCAATAGTTTTATTATCTACATTATCGGCTTGAGAATTATCTACTACATTTTCGTCAGGAGTTTGAGAATTCTCTCCGTCTGTTTTCTTAGCATTTTTTTCTTCTTCTAATGATAAAACTGCTTTTTTAAGATAGTTTTGTGCATTATCTGTATTATATGAAAGAGGCTTTAAATCACTATCATAATATTTTGATACAGAATTCAAAGGAAAATTAGTCAATTTAGCTCTATTTGAATAAGCATCCTTTATAATTGAACTTCTATCTATTGAAAACGAAATAGCCTTTCTTATATCTAAATTTTGTAGGTATTCATTTTCATAGTTGAAAATAACATAGTCGTATTTTCTTCCTTGATATTTTTCTATCTTAAAATTATCGTTATCTGTAAACTTACTTATATTAGCAAGTGAAACATTACTTATATCACTATCTAGAGATAGTACCATCTGTACTTGTGATTCATTGTCTGGCACCATTTTTACATAGATTTCTTTATTGTTGCCTTTTTCATTAAAATCATAATAATCCTTATTTGGCTCTAAAATCATAAAATCTCTATCTTCATAAGTTTTAATTTTATATTCTCCACATCCCACTAAATTCTTGTTTGGAAGTGTTAAATCATCGCTTTTTAACCCACTCAATTTATCCTTTGACACTATAGGAAAAATCAATGTTTCCAATGAAAATGCATAATTATCTTTAAAGTTGATAGTAAGACTTCTGCTTCCATTTACAGTTATACTGCTTATATTTGATACTAAATCATAATACGCACTCTCTTTTTTTGATTTTATTAAATCATATGTGTATTTAACGTCGCTAGACGTTAAGCTCTTTCCATTATGCCATTTTACCCCAGATTTTAAATTTATACTGACACTTTTATTGTCTGATGAAATATTGTAAGAATCTACTAATTTAGGTTGAAGATCATAATTTTCATCAAATTCAAACAAACTATCATATACTAAATTTAAAACATGACTTACAGATTTATCAGTATTTAAAACTGGATTAATTGTATCTGGTCTTATCATAGTTAAATTTATATATTCTGAATCATTTTTTACTGTTTTTTCTGATTTACTTTCCTGTTCTGTTTTTGCACTACATCCCACAACAAATAACATCAACGCTAAAATTATACTTACTAATTTTACTATTTTTTTCATTTTGTTGTACCTTTCTAATTATAAATTTTCTTATACATCTCGTAATTATGCTTTACTTTATCAACATAGCTAGATGTCTCTTTAAAAGGAATAGTATGCAAATTTTCCCCATCTTTGCTGTACTTTTGATTAGCTAACCATTTTTTGACATTGCCAGAGCCTCCATTATATGCGGTGATAACTAAATCTAGGTTTCCAAATTCTCTATATAGCTTGCTTAAATACCAGCATCCTATCCTTATATTATCCTCAGGCTCAAAAATATCGGCTTCAGTCATCTCAAGCTCTTCAATTGCCCAATCTCTCGTGGAATCTCCAATCTGCATCAATCCCTTTGCCCCTTTTCTTGAAACTGCATCCTTATCAAATTTACTTTCTGCCTTAATTACACTGTAAACTAAATTTTCATCTAAATTGTATTCCTCGGCGTAAAACTCAACGTATTCTGAATATTTTTTAGGATATATATATTTATATATTTCGTCCCTTTCTATATATAAAGCAAGTCCCAAAACTATTACGATAAATAGAATTAAGATTAATTTTTTTTTCACGCTTATTCTCCTTGTAAAATCTCTATAAATTCTAAAACTCTCTTTTGTAATTCTTCAAATGAGTTTGAATTATCGATAATGTAATCTGCAAACTTCGATTTTTCACTTTGACTCATTTGAGAATTTATTCTGCTAACTGCCTCTTTCTCTGTGCAGTTATCTCTATTTTTTATTCTCTCGATTTGTATATCTTCTCTACAAGTTATCAAAACCAATTTATCTATATAAGGTAGATAGTCGTCTTCTATCAATAGCGCTGCGTCTATTACAACTATTTTTTTACCTTGCTCTTTATATTTTGAAACTTGTGATAGTATATTTTTCTTTATTTGAGGATGTGTTAAATTATTTAACTCTATTAGCTTTTCATCGTCGTTGAATACAATATTTCCTAGAGCCTTTCTATTTAAGCTTCCATCCTCGTTTTTTATACTATCTCCAAAAGTCGAAAATACTTTATTAAGTAAATCCTTATCGTCAAATATCCTTCTAGCTTCTATATCTGCATCTACTACATCTATTCCATTTTGGATAAATATATTAGATACACTGCTCTTTCCACATCCAATATTTCCTGTAAGTCCCAATACTATCATTTTTTCACCTACTTTGTTTCATACCAAGAATTTCCTGTATTCAAATCTACATCTAAATGTACATCCATCACTTGTGCATTTTCCATTTCTTCTTTTACTATTTTCTCAGCTAATTCTAATTCATCTTCAGTAGCTTCTACTATAAGTTCATCGTGTACTTGAAGTATAAGCTTTGATTTCATGTTGTTTTCTTTTAATTTGTTGTATACATTTACCATAGCTACTTTTATTATATCGGCGGCACTACCTTGTATAGGTGCGTTCATCGCGAATCTCTTGCCTTGGTTTCTAACTATGAAATTGCTCGCGTTTATCTCTGGTATATATCTTCTTCTATTTAATATAGTAGTTGCATATCCTGTTTGAGTCGCTTTTTCTACTGCGTCATCCATAAATTCTTTTATTTTAGGATATTTGTAAAAATAACTTTCTATATATGCTTTGGCTTTTGCAACCGGAATATTTAAGTCCTGAGAAAGACCAAAATCTGTTTTTCCATAGATTATACCGAAGTTTATAGCTTTGGCTTCTATTCTCTGTTTACTTGTGACGTCGTTTATATCTACGTCGAATATTTGCGATGCTGTCTTTGCATGGATATCTTCTCCGTGTTTAAATGCATCTATCATGTTTTCATCGCCACTCATATGCGCTAAAACTCTAAGCTCTACTTGAGAATAGTCGGCGTCTACTAGCTTACATCCTTCTGCTGCTACAAATACCTTTCTTATGTCTCTACCCATCTCAGTTTTAACTGGAATATTTTGCATATTAGGTTCTGTAGACGAAATTCTTCCTGTAGTAGTTATAGTTTGGTTGAATGAAGAGTGTATTCTTCCTGTTTTTGGATTAATTATATTTAATAATCCCTCTACATAAGTTGAATTAAGTTTAACTATTTGTCTATACTCTGTTATTTTATCGATTATTTCGTGTTTATCTCTTAATTTTTCTAGCACCTCGGCGTTTGTAGAGTACCCTGTCTTTGTCTTTTTAATAACTGGAAGTCCTAATTTTTCAAATAAAATCACACCTAATTGCTTTGGTGAATTTATGTTGAACGATTCTCCTGCCATTTCGTATATTTCAGATTCTAATTCTGATATTATTTTTGTAAATTTATCTTTTAATTCGTTTAATTGATCCTTGTCTACCTTCATACCTATGTATTCCATAGAACCTAGAACCTCTACAAGTGGCATTTCAACATGGTAGAAAAGACCGTCCATTTCGGTTTCTTTTAGCCTCTCTTCCATTTTAGGATATACATACGCTACTGTATTTAAAATATCTCCTACATATGTTGAAAGCTCTTTAAAGCCTATTTGCTCAAACTTCTTAGCCTTAGCTCCTTTTCCAAGTAAGTCCTCTTTTGATTTTATCTGTCTAGTCAAGTATTTCATAGCTATTGCACTGCATTCGTACGAAGTCGATGATTTTGAGTCTATTAAATACTCAGCTATAGTTATATCGAAATCCATAGAATTTAACTCTATACCATAAGGCTTTAGTAGTATATAGTCTTCCTTTAAATCGTAGCCGTGTTTTTTAATCTCGAAGTTCGAAAGAATATTTGAGATTTTATCTAGCTCATCTTCGTTTACATAGTAGATGTTTTCGCCGTCTAAGCTTAAGAATACATATAATATTCTCTTGTCTAAAATGTTTCCTTCTCTTCCTATTACATCTATTATTACTTTGTTGTTTTCTTCAGCTTTTTTTGCAAATTCCTCTACATTATCTAAGTGTTCTATATTTATATCTATTTCTTGTTTTACAGTGCTTTCTCCACCGTCTAAATCTAGTAATTTAGATATTAAGCTAGTAAATCCAAATTCTTTAAATTTATCTAATACTTCGTCTTTGTTGTAATCGCCGTATTTTAAATCATCCAGCTTCACATCTATAGGTACATCTCTTATAATTGTAGCTAATCTCTTACTCATTATCGCTAGGTCTTTATTTTCTTCGATTTTTTTCTTTATACTTCCTTTTAATTCATCTGTATGCTCTATAAGATTTTCTATACTTGAATATTGTTTTAAAAGCTTTATACCTGTCTTTTCACCTACTCCTGGAACCCCTGGGATATTATCTGACTTATCTCCCATAAGCCCCTTTAAATCTATAAATTGAGTCGGTGTCATCTCGTATCTCTCAAGCACTGAATCGTAGTCGTATTCTTCTACATCTGCTACACCCTTTTTAGTTATCAATGTAGTAGTCTTATGTGATGCAAGCTGTATAGCATCCTTATCTCCTGTAACTATGTAAACTTTAAAGTCATTTTCTTCACCTAACTTCGAAATAGTACCGATTATATCATCGGCTTCGTATCCTTCAAGCTCTAATCTATTTATATTGAACTTGTCTAAAAGATCCTTTAGAGGTTGAAGCTGCTCAGCTAGTTCATCAGGCATTTTTTTTCTGCCAGCCTTATAATCAGCGTACTCCCTATGTCTAAAGGTAGGTGCTTTTTTGTCGAAAGCAACACTCATATGAGTCGGTTTGTATTCTTCTATTATTTTAAACATCATACGAGTAAATCCAAATATAGCATTCGTATTAAGCCCAGCTTCGTTACTCATATTCGGTAGCGCGTAAAAGGCTCTGTTTATTATCGAGTTTCCATCTATAATTATCAATGTATTTTCCAAAATTTATCACTCCTATTATTAATCTTATTAATTGGTATATTACCCTATCATTTAATCATACCACACTTATTATAATCTATTAAGATTAAATATTTAAATGTAAAAATTCTCAATTTTCATAGTATATTATACACATTTTATTATTCACTTTTTTTAATTTTTTCATAAGTTTTTTAAATTTATATTTTATTTTTATTTAAAAATAATATAATTTACTCAAAAATATACTTGATTAATTTAAACTATGTTGCTATAATATAAAGGTAGCAAAAATTAGCCGCTGTGGCGGAACTGGCATACGCACACGACTCAAAATCGTGCGGGAAACCATATGGGTTCGAGTCCCATCAGCGGCACCATTTTTTTAAATCATATTAAACGCATTGAAAAACCTAGGTTTTATAGCCTAGGTTTTTTTATTATAAAAATTATTCAATTATATCAATAATTAACATGCTTTTATTTGATTTATAAATACTTTTATCTCATCCTCGTTTAATTCTTCTTTATCTTCTAATTCTCGGCTTATTTTAACTAGCATCTCTTTATTTTGTTCTAATAAGCTTTTTACTTCTTTATAACAATCCTCTAACATTTTTCTAATAACATTAGTAGCTTTTTCTTTAGAAATGATATCGTATTTGCTATCAGTTACAAATCCAAACTCATCACTCATACCGTATTTGATTACCATGTTTCTAGCTATGTTATTTGCCTTTTCTAAATCGTTAGCTGCACCTGTCGTAATTTCACCAAGTATTAGTTCTTCAGCGGCCCTACCTGCTAGAAGCTCTTTTATTTGATTATAAAGACCTGTCTTCGTATCTAAATATTTGTCGATGTTTTTGTCCTCAGAATGTACAAATCCTAAAACACTACCTCTTGGCAATATCGAAATACTTTTAACCTCACTATTATTGTCTAGTAAAATATTTGCTAATAAATGTCCTGTTTCGTGTATTGCTGTT
>NZ_JALEXO010000277.1 GCF_022780145.1 Intestinibacter sp. | reverse complement strand
AGATGTATCTAGAGACAAAATGGATGTATCAGTATGCTGTGAAATATAAATATCATATAGGATTTTACATATTTTTAGGAGTATTAACATCTATTATGGGAGTTGGTTCGAGTTATTTATCTAAAATGGTAATGGACTCTATTAATGCGCAACAAGGAAAATATGTGTTGATATGGGCAGTTCTTATGGGTGCTTTATCAATAGTTACTATTTTTATAAAAGCAAAGACTTCTATGATTTCAGCTAGGATCAGTATCAAGGTCAATAATGAGATTCAGTCAGAGGTTTTTGATAAAATATTGGTTACTGATTGGATATCAATGCAGGAGTTTCACAGTGGAGATTTGTTGAATAGATTGAATAGCGATGTCAATACTGTGTCGTCTAGTATATTGGGATGGGTTCCTACGCTTATAACGTCTTCTGTGCAGTTTTTAGTTGCTTTGACGGTGTTATTGTATATGGATCCTGTTATGGCTATTATAGCTCTTTTGAGTGCACCTGTGATGATTATTTTGTCTAGGACTCTTATGAAAAATATGAGAAATTACAATAAGAAAATGAGAAAGGTTTCGAGTGAAGTTATGTCCTTTAATGAGGAATCTTTTCAAAATATACAATCTGTAAAATCTTTTGATTTAATTGAGTTTTTTAGTGATAGATTAAAGGCTGTTCAGGAAAATTATAGAGCTGTATTTTTAGAGTACAATAGGTTTTCTGTGTATACTTCTTCTTTTATGTCAGTGATGGGATTTATTACTTCTTCAAGCTGTTTGGTGTGGGTAGTTTATAATTATCTATGGAAGATAGGATTTGACAAAATGGGTAGTGTGACTATGCTTATGATGGTAGCAAATATTTTATCTGGATCATTTAAGTCACTAGCAGGTTTGATTCCATCTGCTATATCAGCTACTACTTGTGCAGGTAGAATTATGGAGTTTTTCGACTTACCAAAGGAAGAAAAGTTAGATGATGAGAAGGTTAGATTAATCGATGATAATACTAAGGGTAGAGGGCTTACGATAGAGCTAGATGATGTTGCGTTTAGTTATGACGATACTAAGGTTGTATTTAAGGACGCAAATGTCAAGGCATCTCCGGGAGAGATTGTGGCTCTTGTGGGACCTTCAGGAGAGGGCAAGACTACTATGGTGAGGATTTTCCTTGGGCTTATTAAGGCTAAGTCAGGTAAGGCACTTATAAAGGATATAAATGGTATTAGCTGTAATATATCAGCCGCCACAAGGAGATTTTTCGCATATGTGCCACAGGGAAATACTATTTTCTCAGGTACTATAGCCGATAATATGAGGATGGTCAAGCCTGATGCCACTGATGATGAGATTGTCGAGGCTTTGAAGGCTGCTTGTGCATATGATTTTGTGGATAGATTGCCTGATGGGATAAATTCTAAAGTCGGCGAGAGAGGAGGAGGTTTTTCTGAGGGACAGGCTCAGAGACTGTCTATAGCAAGGGCTTTACTTAGAAAATCACCTATTTTATTATTAGATGAAGCGACTTCTGCTTTAGATGTGTTTACTGAGAGAGAGGTTCTCAGAAATATCATGAATATGGGATATGCTAGGACTTGTATTGTTACGACTCATAGACCGAGTGTGCTTACTATGTGCGACAGGGTTTATAGGATTGATAGCGGGAAGGTCTGTGATATTGATCAGAGAGAAGTTGAGCAGCTGATAAAGGATTTTTAAATTTATCTAGGGGGGATAAAAATGGGTAAAAAGAAAAAAATATTAATCGCGCTAGCAATAATTTGCTTGATTATAGCAATTGCAATTCCTGTTTGTTATTATGAGGTGAAAATATCTTATAATAATTTGAAGGTTAATACTTATGATATAACAGATAATAAGATAAAGGCTGGTCAAGGTGATTCTAAAGAATCTGTGAAATTTGTCGTAGTGGGTGACTTGCATGATAATACTTTTGGAGACAACGACGATAATTTGGTTGCAACTATTAAGTCCCAAAATCCAGATTTTATAATAGCAGATGGGGACATACTAAACGACGACTCAGAAAACAGCGATATCGCGATGAGTTTTATAAAAAGGCTTGTGGATATTGCTCCTGTTTACTACGCTCTTGGTAATCACGAATTCGAATATATGCAAAACAAAAAGTCAGAATCTTTATTAGATGAGATAAAAGATACTGGTGCAACTCTTTTGGAGATGGATTACGAGGATATAGTTGTAAACGGCGTCGATATTCGTATAGGTGGTATGTACGGATATGCGTTTGACCCAAATGGATTGACAAAGAAAAAGGACATGGGTGAGGGTATTTACGATTTTCTTAAGGATTTTGAGGATACTTCTAGCTATAAGATTATGATGAGCCATAGACCTGATAGCTTCGTGTTTGGTGAGGCCTCTAAGGTGTGGGATATCGACTTGGTAGTTAGTGCGCATGACCACGGTGGACAGGTTGTGGTGCCTTTTTTAGGTGGATTTTACGGCGGTGATCAGGGGTATTTCCCTGATTATATTCATGGACTTTATGATAAGGATAAAATCAAGCTGTTGATTACTTCTGGGCTTGGTTCTAATGACCAGAAGCTGCCTAGATTTAATAATGTGCCTGAGGTGATGGTTGTCAATTTAAAAAATAAATAAAATTTGTTGATTTTAGAAGGAAAATGGAAGTTTTTGTTTAATATTATATATAAGCGGTTGGAGAAAGTTGTCAGGTAGAGGCTTTTGATTTGAGCTTTTGTTGTTGGCAACTTTTATATTGTTTAAAATTAAAAATCATCTAGATGTGGTTAGAACACATTTAGATGATTTTTTTTCATTATAATGTATAAATAAATAAATTTTGGATAAACTACATATAGAATCCTATTGAACCATTAATAATTTAGCTCGATTTTACTGTCATCCTTTAGATATTCATTGTCTTCAGGCATTATATCGTCGTATATGAAGTCGTGAAGTACACATATAGAATTTACATCGTATAGCCATACCCAGCCGGCATCCTTGTATTTACCGCCTTTTACGTGTTTGTCGTCTATTATTGGGAACTCGGCTTGTTTAAGTGAGTCCGCATTTGCAAAGCTATAAGAAGTAAATGCTAAGTCTAACATTTCCCCTACTGATAGGTTAGTAGAGACATATGGTAGTAGACTGTTTATTAGCTTTGGATATTCCGCCATAGATAGATCTTTGACTCCATTGAACATACCAGAGATTATTTTACGTTGTCTTTGGTCTCTATATATACCGTTGTCAAGGTATCTCATGCGGGCATATGCGATTGCTTGATATCCGTTTAGAGTATGTAATCCTGCGCCTTTTATAAGCTGCATTTCACCTTTGTCAGCGTATGTACATGCATCATATGCGCCAGGGATACCATCGTTTAGAGATTTTATTTCTCTTTTTTCTATCTCTACATCGACGCCTCCTATTACGAATATGATATTCATAAGGTCGTCGAAGTCGACTTGGACAAATTTATCTATGCCTATGTTGAAGTTTTTTTCTATAGTTTCAAATAGTAGATCTTCTTTGCCCCAGAAGTATGCTGCATTTAGCTTTCCTTTGCCGTGGTCAGGGATATCGACATATGTATCACGGGCAAGAGAAGTTAGTTTTATATCGCTGTGATTTGCATCAACTGTCAAAATCATCATTGCATCTGATCTGTATGCGAGTTCGTTTTCACGACCATCTGTTCCTAATAGTAGTATGTTTGTGACTCCTTCTACTTTGTTGTATTGAGATTCGTAAGTGTCGTCTACCTGTGCTGAGTGTATTCTAAAAAATACCACCATAAAAGTTATCAAAGGAATCAAGATAAGTAGTGCGACTAAGATTATAACGATTTTTTTAAATGTTGAAAATTCTTTAAATTTACTCAAATATTAATGCTGCCGATAATTTAGTCTATCGCAGCGGTTCACCTCCCCCTGTAATTTTAGTTATTAATTCAATTATAGACAACAAAAAGTATTGATTCAATATGGAAAATATATTTTCGGTATTTATTGAAATATGAAAATAAAAATATTAATATATTAAGAAGGAAATTTATATAAATTGGAATAATATATGACATATTGGTAAAAATACTAGTGTGAAGGTAGTATTTGCTAAGGGGGTATAAATGGAGAAGGTTAATTTACAGTTTTTAAGTTTATTAAAATCATCGTTGAAGGATCAAGCTTACGAGGGCGAAGAAATAGATTTTAAAAATTTAATATACATATATAAATTATCTGAGATACATCATGTTGTTCCTATGATATACAATGCAGTGTATAGTCAGGATTTTTTTCAAAACTCAGATGATGGATTTAAGTCTATGTTTAAATCATCGGCATTTAGACTTATTTTCTCTCAAATTCAAAGAAGTAGCAGATTTTTGGAGTTCAATAAAAAGCTTCGTGAAGAAAATGTAAAATTTTTAGTATTTAAAGGTATAATTTTTAGAAATATGTACAATAATCCAGATGATAGGATGTCTGCTGATGAGGATATTGTAGTTTGTGATGAGGACTACGATAGAGTTAAGGAAATTCTTACAGGCGAGGGACTTGAATTTATCGATAAGGGCGACGAGTGCGCTTATTTTTGCAATAATACAGGGCTTTGTATCGAGGTTAGTAAGAGCCTTTTTTCTGAAGATTCCAAGGCCTATGGTCATCTGAATGATTTATTTGATGATATTTTTGAAAAGAGTATAGAAATCGATGTAGATGGTGTCAGTATCTCGACTTTATCACATCAGCAACACCTTATATATATAGTATTTCATAATATGAAGCACTTTTTGACTGGAGGCTTTGGTATAAGACAGGTTGTCGACTTTTTTAAATATATAGAGAGCTACGGTGAGTTCATAGACTGGAAGCAGTTTTGGAGCGATTTGAAGGAATTAAATTACGATACATTTGCACTTAATTTGATAGATATTAGCTTGAAATATTTAGGATTTGACGATAGCAAGGTCGTTTATCCAGATGAAAATTATAGATTTGACGATTTAAAAAAATCAGGTAAATACTATATAAATAGTGACTCACTAATATCTGATATATTGGATGCGGGTGTTTTCGGTGCCAGTACAATGGACAGAAAGCATACTGCGCTTATGACTCTAGATGCAGTTGAGGACAACAACAGCGGCAATAGATTAAAGGCTATATTTCCAGGGGTTGATTATTTAAAGGGAAGATACACTTACTTACAAAAATATCCTGTATTACTTCCAGTAGCTTGGGTTCAGAGAATTTTTTCTTATATGAAGAACAATCACGATAATTCGAAATCTTATATAAATACTATGGAGCTTGGCAAACAGAGGATAGCATTATTGAAAGAATACAAAATCATCAAATAGAGATTTAAGAAAATTGTAATGTTGTTGTAAGTTGAAAATATGCTAAAAATATGGTATTTTTAATCTAGATTTTGACTATAATAAAGAGGGAAGAGGTAATCGGTGAATGGATAAATATATTAGTAATAAGATAAAAAATGTGTCATTGTTTATGACGTTCTTCGTAGTTTTACTACATTCAAATAATTTGGATACTACTCAAAGCGTAGTAAGTGTCAATTCTTTAGTACAAAATTTTATTGGGCAAGGTATTGTTAGGGTGGCAGTCCCTATGTTTTTCTTAATATCAGGGTACTTGTTTTTCTACAACTTTACACCAACTATGGAAAAGTGGAAGTACAAATTTAAAAGCAGATTCCACAGCTTATTTATACCATATGTGATTTGGTGTACAGGTTGGCTTGTTATATTGTATTTAGTTGAATTGTTGCCAATTGGTAGAGCATTGTTCTCAGATAGAATAATAACAGATTATACTTTTAAGGAATTATTTGTAAATACATACATATATCCGCTTCCTTATCAATTTTGGTATATAAGATCATTGATGCTAGATGTGCTATTGACACCAGTATTTTACTACATAATTAAATCTCTAGGCAAAAAATCACTACCTATATTAGTTGTAATATGGTTTTTATATCCTATTTCAGAGATGTTTGGAGGAGTATGGTTCTTACAAATATTCAACTATCCATTTACAATATTTGCAATAGGTGCAGCGTTGGCTATTAATAAGGTAGATTTGCATTTTAGAGATATAGAGGATAAGCATGTAGTAGTTTTAGGCGTGTTGTACATATTATCTTGTGCAGTTAGAGCTGCTCTTATGTATACTGAATTGCCATTATTAGATTTAGCAGAAAATGCTGTAATTTTATTTGGGGTTCCATTTGTGTGGCTTGTCTACGATAGAATGAGTAGTATAAAGGATAAGAAAATCGGCATAGCAAAATATGGGATATTTATATATTTCTTCCATATACCATTCCAATCAATTTTAAAGAAATTATGGTTTAAGGTTATGCCTATTACTGATATCAGTAGCCTAATAATATTCTTTGTGGCTCCAGTTATTTCGATAACTGTGTGCATATTAGTGGCAATGTTCTTGAGAAGATTTATGAATAGGTTCTATATGGTATTAACTGGAGGCAGATAGTTTAAAGATGGTATTTCATTTGAGGTGAAATACCATTTTATATATAGAAAATTATTTTATGAACTCTAATTAAATGAGGAGGAGCTCAATTGAAGAAAATTTTTATAATTCTTGTAATTTTAGTAGGTATAGTTTTCTATAAAAATCAAATAAAACAATTTATGGGAGATTTGACTGACTATATTAAGGTTGAAATATTAGAAAATGGTGACATAGCAGACGACGAAAAAATTTTAGATAATACAGGTATAAATAAACAAGAAAATGGAAATAATGAAAATGTAGAAGAAAATAACTCAGGCTTAACCACTGTACAATACTATAAAAACATTCAATTAGGCGATACTTTAGATAGTTTAATTTCGAAAATGGGGCAACCAAATAAAATAGAAGGCAGCGAATATGGATTTAAATGGTACGTATACAATCAAGATTACAGTGAATTTTGCATGGTAGGAGTATCTAATGATAAAGTTGTCGCTTTATTTAGCAACACTATGGATTCGATAGAAAGTGAAAATATAAAGCTTGGAGAAACTAAATCACAGCTTTTAAAGGACCATGAACCTTTAAAATACAGACAAATAAAAAATACTAGATACATTATAAATGAAGATTATTATAGCTTAGTAGAAGGAGATACTGGCTATATAACAGCGTTTTATGATTCATTTGAAGACAATAAAATAGTTGGTATACAAATTATATCTAAAGAAGTAGAAAAAAGTATGTCTGGAATATATACAAAGGATAATTCTGTGACAGATGACTTTGAAAATATAAACAGATATCTTATAAATTCGGAGAGAGTTGCACATAATTTAAATACGCTTTCGTATAATGAAAAGGCGACTTTATGCGCTAGATCACATAGCCAAGATATGAGAGATAATGATTATTTTTCACATGAAAATTTAAAAAATCAAAGTCCATTTGATAGAATGCACGATTATGGCATATATTATACTGGAGCAGCAGAAAATATAGCTGCAGGTCAAACTAGTGCTATATTCGCGCATTATGCGTTGATGAATTCAGAGGGGCACAGAATCAATATATTAGGAGATTACAAATATGTAGGTGTAGGAGTCGTATTTGGCGGTAGTACTAATATATATTTGACTCAGAATTTCTATAAATAGATACAAATAATATGTGTTTTTAGAGTAAAGATTTTATAACATATAACAAAAGCTAAAAATTACAAATAAAATGTATAAATATAAATATTGACATAAAAATTTAGTTATGATAAGATTTAATTCGGTTAAGTAGACCAGATAATCGCGGGCAGCTTTGGCTGCGTGAGGAAAGTCGGAGCTCCACAGAGCAGGGTGCTAGGTAACGCCTAGTGGGAGTGATCCTAAGGACAGTGCAACAGAAAATAACCGCCACTTTTGTGGTAAGGATGAAAAGGCGAGGTAAGAGCTCACCGTCGGCTAGGTGACTAGTCGAGCCGTGTAAACCCCACCTGGAGCAAGGCCAAGATAGGGCAAAAAGGATGTTGCTCGCATCCTCCGGTAGGTAGGCCGCTTGAACTTATTGGTGACAATAAGTCTAGAAAGATGATTATCAAATACAGAACTCCGCTTATAGATCTGCTTAATTGAATATGAAATCAGAAACTGCAATTTTTATGATTGCAGTTTTTTTGTGCATGAAAATTAATCTATGAATAGGATTGAATAAATTTTCAAAATCATCTGAAAAGACAAATTACGAGTAAATTTTACGTTATAATATGTTTATTTACAAAATATTGAAAAAATAAATGACAAATTTTGCGAAATAAACTAAAATAAAAATATGTACATTAATTTAATCTTAAATTAATTGAAAAATTTAATGACTGGGGGAAAAATCATGAAGAAAAAATTACTAGCGATTTTAATGGCTGTAACTATGGTATTCAGCATGTTTGCCTATGCACCATTATCATTTGCAGAAGAAACTACTGATTCCTATGGTGAATATGCTTACAGCGTATTACAATACATAGATCAGAATTTAATTGAAAGAAGATCAGGTACTGATCAAGAGAAAAAAATGGCCGATTACTTAAAGGCTCAATTAGAATCTTTTGGTTATGAAGTTGAGGTTCAACCTTTTAGCTACACTAGAAGAGATGTAACTTATAATTCTCAAAATATAATTGTAACTAAAAAAGGTGAATCTTCTAAAGAAGTTATCGTAGGGTCTCACTATGACAGTGTTGGAACTCATGGTGTTGACGATAATGGATCTGGTACAGTTGTAAACCTAGAAACTGCAAAGAGATTTGTAAACAAGAAAACTCCTTATACTATTAAGTTTGTATTCTTTGGAGCTGAAGAAGCAGGTCTTAGAGGTTCTAAGGCTTATTCAGAAGCTATGACTGATGAAGAAGTTGCAAATACTGTTTATATGGTAAATATGGATAGTATTTTAGCTGGTACTTATCGCTATGTTTACAGTGGTAAATATAACAAAGAAACTGGTGAAGTTGAAAATACATGGCCAATTAAACAAGCTATGCAATTATCAGATGCTTTAGGAACAGGTATGAGACTTAATGATACTGAATTAAACTATGATTATCCAAGTCCATCTACTGGTAGTTGGAGTGACCATGCTAGCTTCTGGAGTAAAATGCCTTACTTATACTTTGAAGCAGCTAACTGGGAACTTCCTGATGATCCAGAACATCCAGAATGGGGAAGTTCAGGTGCTTATGAAACTGAAACTGGTGAAGTAATGCATGTTCCAGGTAGAGATGATTTAAGCTTTATAGAAAATACTTGGGGAACTCGTGGAAAAGATACAATATCTGCTTATTGTACATTATTAGACTCAATCTTATGTCAAGTAAGCCCTGATGGTTTAATAACTCCATCTAAAGATGCATTAAAAGAAGCAATTGAAAAAGCTAACGATATGGATAAAGCAAGCTTCTCTGATAGCGCTTATAAAGCTTTCCAAGCTGCATTAAAAGAAGCAAAAACTGTAAATAAAACAGAATACATATTATTAAAAGATCAATCTGTAATAGATGATGCTACAGCTAAATTAAACGAAGCTATGGGTAGTGTTGGTTCTTCTATATCAAATGCTACTATAGAAGTTGAAGATCAAGTTTATACTGGTAAATCAAGACGACCAGAAGTTGTTGTAAAAGACGGTGACAAGGTATTAGTTGAAGGCACTGATTATACTGTTAGTTATTCAAACAATAAAGAAATAGGAACAGCTAACGTTACTGCAAAAGGTATGAACGACTATTCAGGTTTAGCTAAAGCTACATTTAGCATATTACCACAAGAAGTTACAGGACTTACTGTATCTAAAAAAGCAGCTACTTCTATAGAATTATCTTGGGATAAAGTACAAAATGCTGATGGATATAAAGTTTATAAATACAGTACTTCAAGCAAAAAATACGTATTAATAGCTACTATTCACGATAACGATACAACTATTTATAATAATTCTAAATTAGTTTCTGCAACTAATTACTACTATAAAGTTGCTGCATACAAAGAAGTTGCTGGTAAAAATTACGTAGGAGCACAAAGTGAAAGATTAAAAGCTACTACTAATCCACTTCAACCAAGTGTTACTTTATCAACAACTACTAAAAAAGTTAAATTAACTTATGACAGTAAAGTAAGTAAGAGAACAGATGGATATGAAATTTATATGGCAACTTCTAAAAATGGAACATATAAATTAATAAAAGACACAGATAAGACTTCTTACACTAAGACTGGTTTAACTAGTAAAAAAGGATATTATTTCAAGGTTAGAGCTTATAGAACAGTAGACGGACAAAAGGTTTACAGTTTATATAGTCTACCTAAATACATAAAAGTAAAATAGATAGAGTGAAATAATTTAATAAAAAATTATTTTATGATATAAAAAAAGCGCTACTCATGGTGTTAATTAAGGACACAAGGAGTAGTGCTTTTTTAGTAAATTTTTAAAATAAATGTATAAAATTTTTAAAACTGTGAATAATAACATTAAACCAATAAATAATTCTTAAGAATATATAAAACGCCTTGCGAATCCAAATTAAAAGTGCTAAATTCTAACTATGAAAACAATAATTAAAATAATTTTTAAAAAGTGATATTTTATGGGGGAAAAAATGAGAGGAATTGATAAAGTAATTTTGGGAAGTGTAATTACCGCATCTGTGGTAAGTATTAATTATAATATATCTTCGGCTGATAAAATAGAACAAGCCACATATATTACTACAAATAGATTAAATATGAGAAAAGGTCCAGGAACTAGCTATGCAAAAGTTGGAACTTTAAATCAAGGTCAAAAGGTTATACCTATTGAAAAATCATCAGATGGAAAATGGGTTAAAATAAAATATAATTCTCAAGAAGTATGGGTAAGCTTTGATTATTTAAAAAAAGAAGAAACTCAAAGTACTACAAGTACGATTAAATTAAATTCTAATTATAAAACAACTGGAAATTTAAATATGAGAAAGGGACCTGCAACTAGCTATGATAGAATAACTACATTACCCTTAGGAACAGTAGTTACACCTACAAGCGTTTCATCAGATAAAAACTGGGTTCAAGTAAAATACAATAATCAAACAGGTTGGATATCAGTAAACTATATAAAGCTTGATGAAACATCAACGCCAGTACAACCAGAAAATCCTAGTGATAAACCAGGTGGTCAAGAAGAAACAACTGCTAAAAAATATAAAACAACTGGAAATTTAAATATGAGAAAAGGACCTGCAACTACCTATGACAGAATAGCTACACTGCCTTTAGGAACAGTAGTTACGCCTATGAAATTTTCATCAGATGGGAAATGGGCACAAGTAAAATACAACAATCAAATAGGTTGGATATCAGTGGACTATATAAAGCTTGATGAAACATCAACACCAGTAAAACCAGAAGATCCTAGTGATAAACCAAGCGAAAAAACTCAAAAATTCTCAGGTAAATATATAACATCAGCGAATTTAACATTGAGAAAAGGTTCTGGTAAATCTTATCAAGCGATTTCTACAATACCTCAAGGTACAAAAGTAGAAGCAACTGAAATTACTCTAGATGAAAATTGGATGAAGGTAACTTATAACGGCCAAACTGGTTGGGTGAATTCTGATTATTTAAATGAGGCAGATACTATTGACGAAGAGGATGCAAATCCTGATTATGAACTTCCTAATAATGCTTTGGGAGATGATTTTTACACTACTTTAGCATTATATTTTAGAGCAAATGCTAGTTCAAATAGTAGCCTGATATGTCAAATACCTAAGAATACGAAAGTTGTACTTTTAAAATTTAACTCAGATGCATCTTGGGCTCAAGTTATATACAACAATAAAACAGGATGGGTGTTAGCCCAATATTTAAATGATGAACCTTTGGGAGCTGTAAAACCAAAAGAAAATCCATCTGAAGATACAGGTACTTATAGAGAAGGTACAACAAAAGAAAATTTAAACCTTAGAAAGGGTCCATCTACTTCTTATTCAGTTTTAGTTACAATACCTAAAAATAGTACTGTAAAAGTTTATAGCGAACAAAATGGTTGGGCAAAGATAAAATATAAATCATATGAAGGATATTGTTCAGCTTTGTATATAAAATAAAAATTTTAAATAATATAGGTAAGATAATTGGGGGAACTGTCGCATAAAATTATTAAAATATTTATGAAACAGTTCCTTTTTATGGGAAATTTTAGCAATATCATTTGTTGATTAAACTTATTAAGTATGATATTTTATAAAATGTAGAAAAGTATGTTTATACTTTTGATAAATATAAAAAATATTGGGAGGGATTACAAAGTGAATATTTTGGTTACCGGTGGTGCTGGATATATAGGAAGCCACACTGCTGTTGAATTGTTAAACGAGGGGTACGAAGTAATTATTGCTGATAATCTATGTAACAGTAGTTCTGTTGTAATTGATAGAATAAAAGAAATTACTGGGAAACAAGTTAAATTTTACGACATAGATACGAGAGATCAAGAAAAACTTAGAAAAATTTTTGAAGAAAATAAAATAGATGCAGTAATACATTTTGCCGCACTTAAGGCTGTTGGAGAATCTGTTCAAAAACCGCTCGATTACTATAATAATAATTTAGTAAATACAATAACAGTTTTAGAGCTTATGAGAGAATTTAATGTGGATAAATTTGTATTTAGTTCATCTGCTACTGTATATGGAAGTCCAAAATCTTGCCCAATAAAAGAGGATTTCCCTCTATCAACGACAAATCCTTATGGTAATACAAAGTTAATGATAGAAGATATTCTCAGAGATATTTGCAAGGTCAACAAGGATTTTAATGTAGCTATACTTAGATATTTCAATCCTATTGGGGCTCATGAAAGCGGCAAGATAGGTGAAGAACCAAATGGAATTCCTAACAATTTAATGCCTTATATAACTAAGGTGGCAATAGGCCAATTAAAAGAGCTAAGTGTATTTGGGGATGACTACGATACTCCTGATGGAACCGGAGTTAGAGATTATATACATGTAGTCGATTTGGCTGTAGGACATGTTAGAGCTCTTGAAAAATTAAATCAAAATCCAGGGCTTGTTACTTATAATCTAGGCACAGGTAGGGGTTATAGCGTACTTGATTTAGTTAAAGCATTTGAAAAAGCAAGTGGAGTCAAAATTCCATATAAAATAGTAGGTAGAAGAGCTGGGGATATAGCGATGTGTTATGCAGATCCGACTAAGGCAGAGAGAGAGCTTGGATGGGTAGCAAAATACGATATAGATAAAATGTGCAGAGATTCTTGGAATTGGCAAAGTAAAAATCCAAATGGATATAAATCATTGTAAAGTCGAAATTTGTTATAATAAATAATAAAATTTAAGAAATCTTTAGGTTTAAAATATACAAAATAAGTTAAAAATATGATATATATTATAATACGTAATCAAGTTTTGTGAAATTTACATAGAGCAATTATTAGGAGGATTCATTTGGACTATTTAAAAATTTTAATTTTATCTATGATTCCTGTGACGGAACTTAGGGGTGCAATTCCAATAGGGATTGCTATGAATTTAAATCCAATAGGTGTATATATAGCCAGTGTCGTGGGTTCGACATTAGTTTCAATTCCTTTGGTACTGACTTATAGACATATTGTTAAATTCATGAGAGATAAGAAAATACTTATTGGCTTACTTAACAAAATAGACCGCAAAATAGAGAATAGCATGAAGAAGATGAAGGCTATGTCTCTAGTTGGTATAATTTTATTTGTAGGGATACCACTTCCTACAACTGGAACATGGACTGCAGCTGCTATTGCATCTATACTTAGAATGAGAGTTGTAGAGGCTTTTACAGGAGTTTTTATAGGCAATTGTATGGCTGGAATCATTGTTTCTTTGATATCATATCACATAATATAAAACAAATTGATAATATAGTATATAGCGTTATTACAAATTAGTTACATACTAAATAATAGTAACAATTTTTTAACCTATTTTTTAAAAAAAATTATGGGAATTTTTTTCAAATGTGGTAATATATTAATGTAAGAAAGGGGGGAAAAAGAGTATGAAGAATGCATTTAAAAAGTTTTTTATTGTACTTTTCTCAGCGATAATTTTGCTAACAGGTACTGCTCCAATAAGTAATGCAGCATCTAAACACATGATAATTGTAAATACTAAGAAAAATACATTAAATTATTATGTAAACTATACTCTAGTTAAAGAATTTAGATGTGCTACAGGAAAAGCAAGTACACCTACACCACAATGTAAAACTACTATTGTAAATAAAATTGTAGATAGACCATTTTACAAAGGAAATATACCAGGAGGAGACCCAAGAAATCCTCTAGGAAGAAGATGGATGGGGCTAAATATAAATGGAACTTATGGAAGTACTTATGGTATACATGGTAATAATGATGAATCATCTATCGGTAAGAATGTAAGTCATGGTTGTATAAGAATGCACAATAGTGAAGTTGAATGGTTATTTGACCAAGTAACAATAGGAACAGTTGTTTTAATAAAAAATACATCAAACTCAGATGATTATATAGCTAACTACTACAATATAACAATATTAAAGAGTGGTTGGTTCACTGAAAATGGTAAAAAATACTATAGAAAATCTGATGGTACTCTAGCTAAAGGCTGGACAACTATTTCTGGTAAAACTTACTATTTCGGTAAGACAACTGCTAAACTATACACTGGTTGGGCAACAATAGGTGGAAATAAATACTATTTAGGAACAGATGGTGCTAGACGTACTGGATGGACTACAATAGGCAGCTATAAATACTACTTTGGTAAGACAACAGGTAAGTTATACACTGGTTGGTCTACAATAGGTGGCAAGACTTACTATCTAGGTAAGACAACAGGTAAATTATATACTGGCTGGTCTACAATAGGTGGTAAAACTTACTACTTAGGAACAGACGGTGCAAAACGTACTGGTTGGGTTACTGTAGATGGAAATAAATACTATCTAGGAACAGATGGTGTTAGACGTACTGGTTGGAGAACAATAGGCGGAAATAGATATTATTTCGGCAAGAAAACTGGTAAATTATACACTGGCTGGACTAGTATAGATGGAAAAATGTACTATCTAGGAACAGATGGTGTTATGGTTACAGGTAAACAAACAATAGATGGTGTTGTTTATGAATTTGACCAAAATGGTGTATTAATAAAGACTATTGAAGAAGATAAACAAGAACAAACTTTACTAGACAATAAAGTTATAAATGATGACAATTCATCAGTAGAAAATGATTCAATTGATGAAACTGAAGATGATCAAGCTGTAGATTCTCAACAATAGTCTGTGGTAATTATGTAAATATACTGCTTTTAAAGTTAGGTCTTATGACTGCTTTGAGGGCAGTATTTTTTATTGCAAAATTGTAAGCAAATTGTAATGAATTCGTATAACTTATGTAATTGAAATTTGATGTCAGTTGGTTTATAATAAAATAAGCTCAAAAAAGAGCATTATGTTAACTGCAACGATTAGAGTTCGCCGTCAGCAAGAAATTTCTATGTAAAATATGGAAAAATAATTACGAGGGGGAAGAAATTTGAAAAAATTAAACGATATATTTAAAATAGATAGTAAAACAAAACATCAAATTTTACTATGGTTAATCGGTGGATTGGTATTAGTGTTTGCGACAGAGTTTTTCCTTAGAGGAAGCTTAGCTGAGGTTGTAGAATTGCTTATCAAAACACCAGGCGTAGTGTTAGCAAACTATTTGCTTATATTGATGCTGACATCAATATTTTTTTTCGCAAAAAGAAAATATATGGTATATTTTTTATCATTCTTGGTAATATTAGGAGTATCAGTAGTAACTTTCTTCTTGATGAATGTTAGGGGTATGCCGCTTACTTTTTCAGATTTGTATTCAATAGGTGAAGCTATGTCTATAGCAGATAAGTATATTAATAAAACTGTCATAATATTAGGCGTATTATGCTTGGCGTTTTTATTAGTGATAGCAGTGTTTTTATATAGATTGGATTTTGATACAAAGAGATTTAAATTAATTAACTTTGTGTTGATTTTCGTCGTATCAGTAGTTTTTTTTTCAACTGTAAAAAATCAAAGAGCACAGCATATAATGAGGTTTAAAAAATGGGATATCGCTGAGTCATATAAGTGTAACGGCTTGACTTATTCAACTGTAGAGTCATGCTTAAAATACATAAGAACTAAGCCTAGCGATTACTCAAAGGAAAATATAGAAAAAATTAAAGAAAGAGTCGATAAAGCCGCAACAGAGGACAACAGAGAGCTAAATCAATCTAAGCCTAATATTATATTCGTGCAATTAGAGGCTTTTATGGACCCAACAGAGATTAAAGAGGTAAAATTCAGCGAAGATCCGATACCTAACTTTAGAAAATTAACCAAATTATACACTAGCGGTATGGCAAATGTTCCAACTACAGGAGGAGGAACTGCGAGAACTGAATTCGAGTCTATGACAGGACATAATATAGATTATCTTACTCCAGGTGAGATACCTTATAATACAATACTTAAGAGTAAATACTATAATTCTGTAGCTACGACTCTTGGTTCACAGGGTTATGAAACTCATGCAATACATAATTTCCAGGGAAATTTTTACAGCAGAAACAATGCCTATGCTAAATTGGGATTTGATGATTTTACGTCTAAAGAATATATGAATAATTACGAGTTAAATGAAAAAAATTGGGTTAAGGATGTTATTTTAGCTGATTATATAGAGAAGGCTTTAGATTCTACTGAAGGCTCTGATTTGGTATATACAATAAGTGTTCAAGGACACAGTAGCTATCCTACAGACGCCGAAAATTACGATTTTCCTATAAAAGTAACTAGCACTTTAGATAAAGAGATGGAAAATGAAATTTACTACTATGCAAACCAAATAAATGGAAGCGATGATTTAGTAGGGAAATTAGTCGACATGATAGATAAAAGAGATGAAGATACAATAATTTTATTCTACTCTGATCATATGCCTAATTTAAAGGTTTTTGGACAAGATGACTTTTATATAAATAAATACAAGGCTCCATTTGCATTCTATGCAAATTACGATATAGAAAAATACGACATAGATAAGATAGAATCTTATGAATACAGCTCACTTATGTTGAAGGAAGCTGGACTAAAATACGGTCCAATGGAAAGATTTAACACATACATGAAGGATGAAAAAGATTTTTCTAAGATGCAAGATCTTATAGAATACGATGTTTTATTCGGAAAATCCTATTATATAGATGAAGATGAAAAACCACAAAAAAATACTATAAAGATGGGATTAGACGAAATAGAGATAAAAAACATCGATATTAAAGGAAACAATATTATTTTAAGAGGAAAGAACTTTACAGTGAATAGTAAAGTTTATGCAAATGGAAAAGCAGTAAATACTAAATTCGTAGATCCAAATACATTAGAGATCGATTATGTCGACAATTTAGACACTGTAGTTGTCAAACAAATAGGTCGTAATAATACTGAACTTAGTTCGTCTAACGAACTTAAATACAGCCAAACTAAATAATTAAATCTGGGGGAGTATTTGCTATATAGCAGATATTCCCTTTTTAGCTATTTTTTAAAATAAATTTAATATTAATTAGATATAATGAATAAAACTCAGCAAATTGGTAAAAATATAAAAGAATTGAAAAGTATACTAAATAATAAATATATAAAGTGATTTAGCAATAGGGGAGGTAATATATATGTCAAATACCGCGACAAATGCTGTGATAATTATGATGGCAACTTTGTTGTCTAGAATATTGGGATTTTTAAGAGAGACTATATTAGCTAATTTCTACGGTACAAGCATGGTGGCGGATGTATTTGTACTTACATTGAATATTCCGGGGCTGATTATATCTATTGTAGGATCAGTAATTTACATGATGTATATTCCTGTATACTACGATACCAAAGAACGTTTGGGAGATGAAGCATCTCTTAAATTTACTAATAATATACTTAATATTTTATCTATATTTTCAATAATAGTAGCTGTATTGGGTGTAATTTTCGCAGGAGAGATAATAAAAATTTTTGCAATTGGATTTGAAGGTGAAAAATTCGATTTAGCAGTTAAATTTTTGCGTATTATGATGCTTGGAGTTTTATTTTTATCTTTAAATAAGGTTCAATCATCTTTCCTACAGGTTAAGGATAGCTATTTACCAGCATCTTTAGTAGGTGTTGTCTACAATATAGTTATTATAATATCTATATTATTAAGTGTGAGCTATGGGAGCTATTACTTGGCAATAGGGGCTTTATTAGGTCTTTTAGGACAGGTTATATTATTAGTTCCATTTATGTATAAAAAAGGATATCGATATAAATTCTACGTAAATTTAAAGGATGAGTCGATTTTAAAAATGGTCAAATTGAGCATACCCATGATGATAGGTGTGGCTATGAGTCAACTAAATGTATATGTGGATAAGGCACTCGCAAGTACATTAGGCGATGGTAAGCTTTCTGCTCTTAATTACGCTTCTAGGCTAAATGATTTTGTAGTGGCTTTATTTGTGACCTCTTTGATTACAGTTATATACCCTAAGCTATCTCAATTTGTAAATGATGACGATAAAAAAAGCTTTAAAAAGATAATTGTAAAAGCGAGTAATTGTCTACTATTAGTAGTAGTTCCGATAACTTTTGGAGCCGTAATTTTATCAGAGCCTATAGTCAGAGTTCTTTTAGAAAGGGGAAGCTTCAGCGGTGAATCTACTATAATGACATCTAATGCGCTTAAATTATATGCTATAGGCGTCATCGGTTATGCTATCAAGGAGATTTTAAGTAGAGGGTTTTATTCACTAGGAGATACCAAAACACCTATGATAAATTCTTCATTGGCTGTAATTATAAATATAATCTTAGATTTAATATTTATAAAGCCGTTTAGTTATATGGGACTTGC
>NZ_JALEXO010000259.1 GCF_022780145.1 Intestinibacter sp. | reverse complement strand
AATACAACTAAGTTCTTTTTAGAAATTGGTTTGACCTCTAATGGATCAAAATCTAAATCTGTAAATTCGTCTCCTGTTATTTCTCTATCTTTGTGTAAATCTAGTGCCATCTCAAGCCCTCCTTCTTCATTAAAATCTTCTTCAGATAGTGTTATTGGTTTAATTAATTTAGCAAGTTGATCGGATGATTTTGATGTAAATACTAACTCTGGATTTTCTGTAAATTGTTTTAATAATTGTTCATCAAATCTGTCACCTATTCCTAACGCACACTTTAAAGCTTTCTTATATAATTTATTTTTCTTAAGATAATTTAAAGCTTCTCTAGCGTTATCTGTTGGATAAGCATTTGAAAATAAAAATATAACTGGAGCATAGTAAGATGATGAAATATCTTTTTTATAAAATCCATCTTTTGAAAGCTTTCTAGATAATTCCTTAAAAGCTTCTCCTAAATCAACATCTCCTCCTGCTTTAATTCTTGTCCAACATTGATAATCATCGACTGAAATAGGTTCTTCTGTAATCCATTTACATCCATCAGAAAAAGTCATAACTGCTATTTTTATATCAGTTGTAGCTCCTTCTAAATTTCTTAATTCCGAAAGTAATTCCTCCATAGTTGTATTTAATGTCCCTATTTTTTTGCCACTCATACTCTCTGATGCATCTATTAGAAAAAATACTATTAATTCCTTCTTATTTGAATTTATTGCCATAATATAAATCCCCTATATTATTCAAATATCTAAAGCTTAGCTATTACACCTTTTCCGAAGTCTATAGTCATACCTCTACCTAAGGCTCTAGCCTTACCTGGTTCAAGCTCTTTGACTTCACCACTTGGAAGAGTACATTTCCATGTGTCGTTTGTATTATTTTTTATTCCCATTACACCTTTGTGTTTTTTGTTTTCAACTATAGTAGCTGTCACTGTGTTGAAATCGTAATTTCCCTTTGCTGTAAAGCATTGATATAATTTTTGTCCTGCAAACATAGGTATACTCACATCACCAAATTGCATTGACAAGAACTTACTTGAACAAACAGGACATATATACATATTATCTTTATAAGAATAAGCATTAGAAAATCTAACTCTACCACATTCACAAGGAATTATATTAGATCTTAGGCGAACAAATAATTTTTGCCATTCATTTTCTATAATTCTGTGGTTAGGATTTTGAATTCCTGTTGTAAATGATCTTATAAAAGCATCCTTTATATAGTCTGGATAGACCTTCCATAGCTTGATTACATTATCGTGTACTCCAATAACAGGTCTATTAGACTTATTGTTAGGATCGTATATAAATACTGGTTCCTTTCCATAGTGTTTTAAGTCTGCACCTTCATGTAAGCACACACTCTTTAGAACCTTAGCCCCTTCAAGTGGGTCATGTCTAAATAATAATTTAAATAATACAACTGCTAGAGAATATTTATCTGTTTGTACATCTGGCTTAGCTATTCCTCTTACTATTTCAGGAGCCATATATCCTGGCATACCAGCTATACCGAAGTTATCTCCCTCTGGAGCTATATTATCACAGTCACAAACTAACAAATCTCCTGTTTTTATGTCTATGTAGAAACCTCCATCATTTAAATCTTGGTAACTCTTACCAGCTCTATGAAGTTCTCTGAAGGCTATTACTATATTTATAGCTGCATTTACAACTGCTTCTAAGCTTTGGAATTTAACTGGTACTTTTCTTATTTCATTTGTGCCTGCTACCTTTTCTATTTTATATGTATTTAAAATATCTGTAAGACCTACATAGTTAGAAGGTATTAAATTCATTAAATATCCGAAGCTTCCATGCTGATTACCTTCTGTCAAATATTGTGGCCATAAGAAATTGTCGCTTGGAGATTTATCATCTATATTATTTCTTATATTATGTCTAAATGCATTAGGCTCTCTTAATTTATCATAAAAATACCATTTTAATGCATATTTTTTACCTTTGTATTCCACAAGATAAACAACACCTTGAGCACCTCTACCAAGTTCACTTATTATCTTAGCGCTATCACCGTATTCAATCTTAACAGATGAACCTATTTTTAACTCTGCCATATTATCTCACCCTTTTCTTTCTGCTTTTATTTTATAAATATCTTATTTTCATTATATATTAATTTATTCTAATTAAATAAACATCTTGAGTATCATTTGACTCTACAGTATAATTTTGGAAAAAATAACAAGTCTTCAAGCATGCTGCATTTATAGCATCTCGTATTAATGTTCTAGCATACTCATCTTCACTACAGTAAAGCTTAAAATAAATATTTTTACTGCCGTTATTTTGCTTGATATCCTTAAACTTGTCCATTATAAATTTATCTAATTCTCTTTTTCCATTTATTGTACAATTATTTTCATAAAAATAATTATTTTCTAAGCTATTACACACTTCAAGCTTTTCAAAATTTCTATGATCTCTCAATATATCATATTCTCGTAGATTAAAATAATCGTATCTTATATATTTAAATCTTTCAGATAAAT
>NZ_JALEXO010000248.1 GCF_022780145.1 Intestinibacter sp. | reverse complement strand
ATAACCTGATTAAATCTAACTACCTCAGTCCATTGCTGAGCATCGCCGTTCATTATAAACGATTGGTCGTCTATTATTTTTCTAATTCTGTGAAGCACATGCTTTCCAGTATCCCTCTTTATAAAAACTATCTCGTTCTTTTTAGGTTGTCTTTTTTCAGGACTTACTAATACAACGCTATCTTTTAAATGTCTCAAGGTAGGAGTCATACTATATCCTGTGACTTTTAGCTTACAGCTTCCTCCACTTTGTATGACCTCCTCCATTATAGGAACTAAGTCCTTTTCACTATATGAAGTATTTTTATCCATAAAATATTCCTTTCAGCTTAAATTATTCATCGCTCAATTGAACTATATCTGTCTCACTCAGTGGTATATCATGAAGACCTATTTGTTTGACTACAATATCCTTTATATTATCCTTATCCTCATCCTCACAATATACTCTCAAAGTATTTCTATTTACAAAAATAGTGCTCTTCTCTTCTCCATTTATAAATACAATACTTTTTCTAGTAAAATTCTTACCCTCTATACAAATCTGGTTGTCTTCTAAAGTTGCCTTTTCTAATGTTATATCCTTTGTTCCCATCTTCAAATCGCTCGCTTTAGTCTTTTCATCTTCATTTAGATAATAATCCTTTCCAAATAAAATATCGTACTCGACAAGCTCTAAATCTTTTTTATAATCCTCTTGATCGCCCAAAGTCTTGTGTATATTTTCCATAGGTCCTAAATCTGAACCAGCAAGACTCAACATAATCGTACTCATTTGATAAGCAGATATATCTCCACCCTTGAAGTCAGTATCTAAATCAAAATTACTATAAATAGCATATGGCGTAGTAGTTCTGTCGACATTTCCAGCATCTCGATTTAAAACATCTAAAGCAGGAGTATGATCTCCATAAAATACTACTATTGTATCCTCATCCATAGAATCGACTAAATCTACAACATCTCCAATAAATTTATCGCTTTCATGAATTTTATTTATATAGTAATATATCTGATTAGTTTCTGTATCAGGCAAATTACTGCTTACTACCTTAATAGGAAGCTCGTACTTATCAGAGTCAGTAGGATAAGGGCTGTGACCTTCAACTGATATTGTAAAAACTAAATCATTTTCTTCAGTAGAATTTAAACATTCTTTTATGTATTTTGTCAGTATTGTGTCCTTTGCCCAATTAGTCTCAGTTCTCTCGACGTTGTCCATATATTCTATAGAAGTATATGTATCATATCCCAATGAACTATATGCCTTATTTCTGTTATAAAAATTCCCTTGATTGTTGTGTATTGCATGAGTTGAATAACCCTGCTTTTTCAAGGTTGTAGCAACTGAATTTAAGGTCTCATGACCTAAGATAGTGTAATGTGGAACTTCACCATCTGTTAAAAATTCCAAATCTATTCCTGTCATTACTTCAAACTCCGTTCTAGCAGTTCCCCCTCCTATTGAAGGAGTCTTCATCTTTCCACTTATTCCATTTTTCATCAGCTTTCTAAAGTTCGGTATCGGATCCTGGCTATATAAAACACCTTCAATTGTATTAGGGTCCATAAAGCCTTCTAACTGCACAAATAATATATTTGGCTTTTTATCTGAACTATTGCCTATACTCTTTAATTCTGTACTAGCGACAGTTATACTGTTATCATCAGCTGTCTTTTCATCGACTTTATTTCTTATAGCCAATATACTTTCTTGATTGTATTCATCTGGCTCAACTCTTATAAATCTCAAGCATGATTCAATAGTTGAATAAACATATCCATTATATCTGTAAGTTTTGACCATATTTGCACTGTAGTATATCAACGTTCTGTCATTTACAAGCTTTAAATAATATGAATACATTCCCGCACATATTACAACAGCCATTATTATATTTATATAACTCGTAAATCTAGTATTTCTCTTTTCTTTAATAAACAAAAGAACAAATCCCAATATTAAAGCTACTACTCCTGCAATTACAAATACGATATTATTTTTTCCTAAAAAGCTTTCTGCCAATGGCAAAGCATCTCCTATACAGTACACATCACAGTAGGCAATAGGTATTCCCCTAAATATAGATACTATATAGTTACAAATAGATAATAGTATCAAAACTCCACTTACTAAAGTACAGTAAAAAATCTTTTTCTTAAGAAAAACTACTGGAGTCAATATCGACAATATAACTAGATAATCTAAAAGTAAGCACCAAATTTGCTCCTCAGGTATGTCTAAAAATATATAGAATTTATCCCATACATATTTCATAAGAGGTGTCATCAACAAAATCAGTACAGCTTCACCTATATAATATTTTTTATCGTCCTTTTTAAATGCAAAAATCATCGATAAAGGTAAAATCAAAATTAGCCCTATGCCTAAATAAATAGTGCTATTATCTATAAACCCATAGCTGGTAGTACCCTTAGCGGATAAAATTTCTGTAATTAAAAAGAGAATAAACGCCGTATATATCAATAATAATAATTCTTTGATTGAGCTTTTATTTGGTTTAAATTTTGTTTTATCGATCTTATTAAAAAACCTCATAATTAATTTCCCCTTATCTTTTCATTTTTACAGTAATATTTTAACATTAATTATCGTCATTTCAAAGTTTTGTCATGAAAATTTAAGAAACTGTTACATTACTAGCGTTCATGTAACAGCTTCTTATTTTATAATATTCCTCTTTCAATTAATTTAGCTTTAACTGTTGGATAATTATCTAAATCTGTATGTGGCAAAAAGCTAGCAGCTCTCATTTTTCCGATGAAATCTTTCGCATCCTCTAATCCAATGTAGTGTATTCTCTCAGCTATGTCATCTACATCCGCAAGTAAGTTTCTATTCATAAGTAACTTGTAAGCTCCCTTTAGAGATGCATTTCCCGGGCAATGCATTTTAGATCTCTCTAAATCTGGATACATACCTATTGTAATAGCCGCTTCTACATCTAAATGTGTTCCAAAAGCACCTGCTACATAAAAATCATCTAAATCGTCTAATGTAAGACCTACTTCTTCTAGTAAAAACGCAACCATTGTGTGTGCAGCTGATTTTGTCTTTAAAAATTGATTTATATCACTTTGAGTAAATATTAATGATTGATCATTTCCGCTTTCTTCCTTTGTGGCGTATTCTACTGCAAGCTGACCATCTACCTCTATTATATTTTCAGATGCGCCTTTTTTTATTACTCCAGAAAAATCTACCCATCCGTTTAAAAACATCTCTGCTAATAAATCTACTATACCAGAGCCACATATTCCTAAAGGCTTTCCGTCTTCTATAGTTGTGTATTTTATTTTATTGTCGATTATTTTTATAGTATCGATGGCACCCTTTCTAGCTCTCATACCAAATTTACTTAGTCCACCCTCTAATGCAGGTCCTGCTGCTCCAGCTACAGCCACTAGAAAATCTTCATTTCCCATTACAAGCTCTCCATTTGTTCCTATATCTATAAATGCTGAAATATCCTGTCTTTTATGTATTTCTGTATATAGCATTCCACTTACTATATCGCCACCAAAGTAATTCGCTACTGATGGGAAGCAGTAGACATATCCCTTTATAGGAATATCAATTTCTTCAGCCTTTATAAAGCTAGTTTGATTAAATACTGGTGTATAAGGTGTTTGGAATATAGTCCATGGATCTATATCAAGTAAAAAATGAATCATTGTAGTGTTTCCTGCTACTGTCATAATACTTATATCTTCACTTATTACGCCAGTTTTTTCTTCTATTATATCAATTAATTCCTTGAAGGTATCTGTTGTCGCTTTATGTATTTCATGTAGTTTTTCTTTTGAATTTCTAGTATAGAATATCCTATTTAATATATCTTCTCCAAATGCAATTTGCTTGTTAAATACACTTTCTTCTGAAATTATATCTCCTGTCGCTAAATCTACTAATCTCATGATTACAGTTGTGCTTCCCAGGTCTACGCACAATCCATAATTTTTACTTGTTGTATCCCCTGGTTCAACATCAGTAACTACCCAATCATAATCGCGTTTTACTAATGTAACAGTTATCTCAAAATTAGCCTCTCTGCACATAGGATATAATTTTTTTATTATATTATAAGGAATAGTCACATTATCGTATTTTTCCTTTAGTGCTTTAAAAATTTTATCTCTATCGCTTTTTCTATTTTCGTTATTTGGCATTTCTAATTTTAAAAATATTTTTTCACTCAATGCATTCATTTATTTCAACTCCTATCTTGGTATAGATTTTTTAAATTTATTTTTTATTATATTAAATACTACAACTACAGTTATTCCAAATAAAACTCC
>NZ_JALEXO010000240.1 GCF_022780145.1 Intestinibacter sp. | reverse complement strand
TGTACTTTACCATGTCCTACTGGTAGCATCATATTTATTTTTGAAAAGCTGTTTTTCTTATCGCTCTTCATAATATTTAGTACTTCTTTTTCATCTGCACCTTCAAATTCTACAGGTAGATTAAATTTTTGACATATTTGTAAAAATTTATTGTAGTACTCTTCGTCTACTAGATTTTTCTTTAGAGAAAGCTTAAATGCCATGTTCATACCGATACTCACGGCTTCTCCATGAGCTATATGACAAAGCTTTTCGACACCATGTCCAAAAGTATGTCCGAAATTAAGGATTTTTCTAAGTCCACCTTCTTTTTCGTCAGCTTCTACGACATTGGCTTTTATCTCTGCACATTTTGTCACTATGTATTTAAGCGCTGAGTCTCTTTTATCTAGTATATCTTCACTGTTTTCTAGTAAATAATCAATAAATTCATAATCGTATATAAATCCATATTTAACAACTTCACTCATTCCATTTCTAAACTGATCATCTGGAAGAGTTCTAAGAGCTGATACATTTATAAATGTAAATTGAGGTTGATAAAATGCTCCTACTACATTTTTATAAGTACCTAGATTTATCCCAGTTTTACCTCCAATAGATGAATCTACTTGTGCTAAAAGAGTTGTAGGCACTTGTATAAAATCAATACCTCTCATGTATGAAGCTGCCACATATCCTGATAAATCTCCTACTACTCCACCGCCAACTGCAATTACTAGGGATTTTCTAGTAAGTCCAGCTTTTAATCCATGTTCTAGAATTCTTTCAAATGTCTCTATACATTTTGAACCTTCTCCAGCTGGAACTATGTATTCACTTACAAATTTAGCCCCTAGTAAATCTATAAATTTATTTAATTGTGTTTTGTATACATTTTCATCAGAAATTACTAACACGTTATCGTATATTTCATTTATATTTTTGTCAGAAGTACCACTAATTTTATTTAAAGCCTTGTTAAAATTTCTATAGCTTTCATCTATAAAAATATTACATACTTTATTTTTTATTTTTTCCATCCTCTTTCACCCAACCTTTGAACATATGAATTGTAATTTCTCTTTACATCCTCTAAGCTACTTCCTCCTATTGTTTCTAGGAAAAATTGACATATAACGAAAGCCACTACATTTTCGCATACAACGCTACATGCAGGAACGGCACAAGTATCTGAACGTTCTACTGTGGCTTGATATTTTTCTAACGTATTTACATTTATTGAGTTAAGAGGTTTGTATAGTGTTGGAATTGGCTTCATCGCACATCTTATTACAATTTCTTCACCTGTTGTCATTCCACCTTCTATACCACCTAGTCTATTTGTAGCTCTTCTTATTCCATCTTTTTCGTTGTAGATTATTTCATCCATTACCTTAGAGCCTGGAAGACGTGCTACATCAAATCCTATACCGAATTCGACACCTTTTATAGCTTGAGTTCCCATCAAGTGCATAGCTAATACACCGTCTAATTTTCTGTCAAATTGAGTAAATGAACCAAGTCCTGGAATTACATTTTTGACTCTGACTTCTACAACTCCACCTATAGTGTCTTTTTCATTTTTTATTTCATCTATTTGTGCAATCATCTTGGCTTCCATTTCTTTGTTTGCACATCTGACCTCTGAATTATCTACGTTATTTTTTATATAATCAAAATCGTATATATTTTCATCCTTCACATCACCTATTTGTATGACATGAGAGACAAAATCTATATCGAAATTTTTAAGTACTTGCTTACAAATTGCCCCTACTGCAACTCTACTTGCTGTTTCTCTAGCTGAAGATCTTTCAAGTACATTTCTAGCATCTGTAAAATCGTATTTTAGACATCCAACTAAATCCGCATGACCCGGTCTTACATTATCTACCTTTCTAGTTTCAAAATCGACATCCTCCATAGGTGCCATGTATTCAGTCCAGTTTTGATAATCCTTATTTTTTACTTCGATTGAAATAGGTCCCCCTAATGTCTTTTTACCTCTAACACCACCTAAAATATTTACCTTGTCACTTTCAATCTTCATTCTTCCACCACGGCCATAGCCACATTGACGTTTTTTAAGTTCACTATTTATTTCATCAAAATTTAACTCTACATTTGATGGAATACCATCTATTATAGATATCAAACTTTGTCCATGTGACTCACCACTTGTCAAATACCTTAACATATTCATCGCCCCTTACTTTACAATATTAATTATTATTTTGTTTTATCTTATATATATATTCATCAACAGATTTGTTGAATTTAGCTTTGAAATCTTCATTCTCTTCAAATGGAACTTGGTCTGAATTTGATAAATATAAATTATATTCTAAATCTGTATTTATAGATTTGTAGAATATATCCATCACAAGCTGTCCTCCTAAGAATTGATTTTTATATTCAGGTTGTCCCCCTATTGCAATATACATACCTAATCTAAATTTATCTCTATCTATAGACGGTTTATTCAATACATATTTGCTAGAGAAAAATGATTGTGTTCTATCTACTAAAGTCTTGACCTTTGTAGATACACTTGCAAAGTACATAGGACTAACTGTTATAGTTCCTGTACTTTGGTTGAATTCTTCATATATTGGAGTCATGTCGTCTTTTATTCTACAATGTCCTGTTTTTTCGCAAGCACCACATGCTGTGCAATACTCAATATTCATCTTGTATATATCTAACACTTTATATGCTATTTGATTTTCTTCAAATTTTTTTATTATTTCTTTTATGACAGAAGCACAGTTTTTATTTTTTCTAGGACTTCCATTAATTATCAATATTTTATCATTTTTCCCCATAAAATTCCTCCTATTAGTTTAACTGATATTCGTTATTTATTACTTAGACAGACTATCAATATATCATCGTCAAAATTACGCTTTGAAGCAAATTGTTCTAATTCGTTCTTTAAAGCGATTATGAAGTCGTCTTTTTTCAATTTATAGTTTTTAAGTAAAAAAGATTCAAATCTTTGTATTCCAAATTCTTCTTTTTCTTTATTTTTCATCTCTATTATCCCATCAGTATACATACAAATCATAGAAATATCCTTTATAGGTATTGTAACCTGTTTATACTCTACATCTTCTAGAACACCTAATGGAATATTTTTCTTACATACCTCACTTTCATCAGATATTAATCTTCCAAAATTATCGATTATAATAGGACAATAATGTCCTGCATTTGAAATATCTAGAGTATTATTTTTAGTATCTACAATTCCAACTATACAAGTAGTAAAAACACCCATTTTATCGAATTCATCGTATAAAATTTGATTTAATCTATTCATAATATCTGATGCTGATTCGTAATTATAGCATAGAGTTTTAAAACTCCCCTTTATTAATGCAACTATATAATTTGAGACTATACCATGTCCCATGACATCTGCAATTATATACGCTACTTTATCTTCATCTATAACTTGTGCATGATAGAAATCTCCACCTACAACAGTCGCTGGTCTATGGTAAAAATAAAGGTCTTTCTCGTCATTTAAATTCATTTCACTCTCATTCATAATTAGCTTCTGTTGTTTATTTAATATATTTAATTCATTTGCAATTAATTTATGTTTTGTCTCAGCTTGATTGTATTTATATAATTGCATTCCTAATATAACCTGTTTAGAAATTAATTCTAGTATATTGAAGTCATCCTCAGTATATCCCTTACTATTTGAACATAATATACATCCTACTACTTCATTTCCTTCTTTTAATTTATAATATATATAATTATTTACTTTTAAGTCTTCTAAAATCGTTAAATCAGGGTCATTTTCATAATTTCCATCTTCGTCATAAGATTTCAACTCAGATAATATCTTTTGAAAATCTATTTTTTTTCTATTTTTACTTTTTAATGTACTAAAGATTTTATAATCATAATTTAAATCATCTATTACAATAAATGCTTCATTGCTTTTAGTTAAATTTTTTGCTTGGGTATTTAAATCAGTCATAAATTCATTTACATCATTATTCAAATATAATTTTGCAGTAACATCATTTATATTACTTATAGACTCTCTAAGCTTATCTATCAAGTCTCTTGTATGTTCATTTTCCATAGTGATTTCGATAGATAAAGATATTAAAGATACGACAGAAGATATAAATGTAATGTCTAATTCCTCAATAGAATCCTCCTCTGTCAAGAAGCAAGTCATAAATCCTATAACCTTATAATTTAAAACTAAAGGAAATACTATTCTTCCTTTATACCCCTCCATATTAGCTAGTTCTCTTTCATCAACTGCCTTTGGATTGTCAAAAATATCTTCAACATATATTATTTTTTTATCTCTAACAGCTTCATGTATATATTCAGGATATGATTGATTAAAGTTTAATTTCGTACCTATTTTACAATTTTGTGGAAATGCCTTAGGTACATAATCTAAGGTAGCAGAACATACCAAATAAGCATATTCAAAATCATTATTGTAAAATAAATTAACACATGCCTTTGTAGGTTCTATAACCTCTAGCATTTTATCTACTATTTTATCCTTTATCTCAAAAAAATTTGTAGATTGAGTCACCATAACAGATATATCCACTAAATTTTTCATTAAATTTCTCTTTTTTTCCATCAAGCATCCTCCTTGATTTTAACTATCTATAAAATCTCTAATAAGTATAAAATATCTATCAAAACAACAAAAAGTTCATATTAAATATAAAATCCTTTTAATGTAGATAAATTTTATCACAATAATTAATATAATCCAAGTAAAGTTGCCCAATATTTTCACTATTTCAAATAAATAGATGTATATTTTTGAAAAATTTAAATACTAATATCCTACACATTATTTTTAAAATTTACATATATATCTCTCGCTGTAACTACAAGGATTACAAAAAAGCTTAAACTCAATACCCATGTAAATCCTGTAATTAAACCAATTAACAGTATAGATATTAAAAAAGATATATTTCTTGTTCCTCTTTCCTTCAAGATAGTGTCTTTATTTTTATTTATAGTTTGCTTTATCGTACTTATGTCTGATTTTGCCCTTGTTCTAAAGCTTTTTTTGTAAAGTACATAAGCAAATTCAATAAAAAATGAGCCTATTGCAAAATAGACATTTATTTTATAAGAAACAATCAATATCATCACTGCTATAAAAATCTTTAACATAGTAAAAATTACACTATCTATTTTACAAGATATATTTTGTATTTTTTTAAATTGATCATTTATCTCGTATTCGTCTTTAGGCAAATTATTTATTTTATTTTTAACTACTTCTGTATAAAACAATTTTATTATTCCATTCAACATAGTAAACTCTCCTTCTATTAAAAATATGTATTTCTATTTTCTCCAAGGTGTTTATTTTTATACATTTTATGGTTTAAAAAAATATTTTTTGTATTGATGTATATTAATGTAATTTTTGTTAAATAATAATAATAAAAAAGGAGGCTTATTCTCAGATACATTTTGAGAACGATATAATTATGATAATAGAAGAACTTGACTTAAACACTAGAAATAAAATTTATAACTCTACTAAAAAATTTATCAGAAAATATCAAAAAGGTATTAGTTCTGGAAAACTAACAGCTGAAAAGTTTGCAGAAAATATCTATGCAAATAAAGTACTCTCTAATATCCTAGATGAATCTATTCTAAATCAAGCTGATTTTCAAAACTCGTACATAAATTATATAAACACCTTAATGAAAAATCAAAATGAAAACTTTAAAAATTATATAAATTCTAAATACAATAAAAACGCTACTAAATCTACTGTTTCACTACAAATAAAATTAAAAAAAATCTTAAAAAATAGCGATTACTTGTTAAATATTCCTATTCAATACCTAAATATAAACGACATTGAAGCTATAATAAAATATATCGAGACAGGTGAGATAGATATTGGGAATGAAAAAATCTACAAATATGTGCATAAAACACATTTTAATTGATTTTATATATTTGTAGAAAATAAGGTAATACATATCTTATTTTCTACAAATCCACATTTTATCCTAATGCCTTTTCTAATTTAGATAAGTGTTTTATCGGATAGTACTTTAATAATTCTCTAAACTGCTCTGTTGTAAGTCCTTGAGTTGTTGTATAAATGCGAATTTTACCATCTAAATCTGCATTTATAAAATCATTTTTTATCTTTTCAAAATCTACTGCCATAACGCCACTTCCCTCTTATATAAATTTTAATTTACATAAATCTGAAATAATTATATATGTAAATCTTCAAATCTATTTTAACCAATAAATACAGCTTTATTCATATACAAACTACTAAAGTGGTAAACCCACTTTGTAAATGAGCTTACCACTTTTATCTAATTAAAATATTATTCGCATTCTATTTATTTTTGAACTTTTCCTGACATTTGTTGTTCTGCCATTTCAACTAGTTTTTTAGTCATATATCCACCTACATAGCCGTTTTGTCTAGCTGTTAAATTTCCTTTGTCAGTTTGTTGATAATCAGACATTCCTAGTTCATTAGCTATTTCTAATTTCATTTGATTTAATGCTTGTTTTGCTTCTGGGACTGCTGTTCTATTGTTGTTATTATTATTTGACATATTTAATACCTCTTTTCTATTAATTTTGTTTCTTGGTAGTATTATATGGATTATATAATTTATAATACATACAATTTATGACAAATTTCTTAATAAACGACATTTAAATAGCACAGCCTTTATTTTTATCAAATTAACAGTTCATTCCAGCTAAATAAGCTGTAGAAAAAGCTATCTGAAGATTAAATCCTCCTGTATAAGCATCTACATCGATTATTTCTCCTGCAAAAAACAATCCTGAAACCAATTTAGATTCCATAGTACTAGAATTTATTTCACTAGTTTTAACTCCGCCTGAAGTAATTATAGCCTCCTCAATAGGTCTATAATTTTTAACAGTAAACGTCATATTTTTTATTAGATGGACTAAATTTTTTCTATTTTCTTTAGATATTTGATTTACCTTCATATATGGATTGATTCCACTCAATTTTACTATTACTGGAATTAGCTTTTTAGGTAGTAAATCATTTAGAGAGTTTTCAAAATTCTTGTTTGAATACTTTTGAAAATCTCTTTGTATTCTTTTATCTAATTTTTCCTCGTCTAAAACAGGCTTTAAGTCTAAAACTATTTTGTAGTTATCTTTAGACATATCTCCCATACGACAACTTGCAGATTTTATAATAGGACCATCCACTCCATATTGTGTAAATTCCATTTCTCCAAAATCTTCATAAATTTTTTTATTTTTGCTGTTATAGACATCTATTTTCACATTTCTAAGAGATAACTTTTCTAAGTCTTTTACATAGCTCTCGTTGACTTCAAGCCCTATAAGAGAAGGCTTTGGCTCAATTATCGTATGTCCTAAGCTTTTAGCAAATCTATATCCATCTCCAGTAGAACCAGTTTTTGGATAGCTAACCCCACCTGTAGCCACAATTACGCTATCACATTCAAGTTCCTTTTTATCAGAGAGTACTACCTTTTTGACCTTTCCATTTTCTGCTATTATTTTATCGACCTTTGAATTTAGCAAAACTTCTACGTTTTTGCCATCTCTCATTTGTTTTTCCAATGCTCTTACTACATCTATAGCCTTATCACTTACAGGAAAAACCCTCTTTCCTCTCTCTGTCTTAGTCTCAACTCCTAGATTGTTGAACATCTCTACAACTTGATCATTAGTAAATGTATAAAATGCGCTGTATAAAAATTTTCCATTTGTAGGAACATTTTCTATCAACTCTTCTATATCACAGTCATTTGTTATATTACATCTTCCCTTACCTGTTATAGCTAATTTTCGTCCACATCTCTTTTGCTTCTCAAGCACGATAACCTTAAATCCTCTATCAGAAGCTACCTTTGCAGCTACCATACCGCTAGCTCCAGCTCCTATAATCACTACTTTTTTCAAAAAATCATCCTCTCAAAATTATTTTAATCTAAACCGCACACTTCAAATAAAAAGGGTACTCCTGCCACGCCCCAAAGCGCGATCAAAGTATATCTAATATAATCTACAATTAGTAAAATAGCCTCGCTCGAATTATTGCCAAATATTACAATTGATAAATACTTCAATAAGCCATATACAGCACCCAATGTAACTATTCCAAGTACAAATCTCAATAATTTAGTCTTAACACTAGGTTTTGACTTTTTACTTGTAAAAATACTCACTGTTTTTTTACTTTCTTCTGTGCTAAAATTTATAAACTTATCCTCTATTATATATCCTAAAATAAATCCTGTGTACATTCCAAAGCTTTTAACTAACTCTTCTCCAGCTAAAAAGTACGAAATCGCAGCAAATATAATTAAAATCAAAAATAATATGTAATAAGATTTATTCTTATCTATATAATCAAATAATTTTACAAAAATCAAGCTTATTATAATGCCTAAAATCCATCCACCTAATACGTCTGTGGGCCAGTGAACACCCAAATAAAGTCTAGAAATTCCAGCGCCTAATACCATTATTATCCCAAGTACAGTCACCCAATTTTTTCTAAAATATTCGATAATAGAAACCCAAACTGTAGTCGCTGTCTGAGTATGTCCACTTGGAAAAGAGTATCCTGTAGCAGTAGATGTTCTCAACGATTCTAATCCTTCACTTCCTATAGGTCTAAGAACCTTAAAGAAATTTTTTAACCCTGAATTTATAGTTATACTTCCTGTAACCGCAAATAACAATCTTTGTCCACATTTTTTATCTATACACCAGTACATTATAGCAGCTATTAACGTAACAGCCATAGTCTCTGTACAGATTGTAAATGCCGTAAATATCATAGTCAAAATATCATTTCTTATACTTTGAAAAAATAAAAGAATATCCATAATTTTCATCCTCCTTCTGTACTATCATATATTATTACCATATATTTAAAAATATAGAAATAGACTGCAAAAATAAAATTAATTATTTCACAGTCTATATTTTAAACCAACATAATATATCAATGTATTCTAAACGTCTTCAACTACACCTATATAAGGTAAATTTCTGTATTTTTCAGCATAATCTATTCCGTATCCAACTATAAATTTATCTTCTATAACAAATCCAACATAGTCAACAGGAATATCTACCTTTCTTCTTTGAGGTTTATCTAAAAGTGTACATATTTTTAAACATTTTGGATCTCTAGCATTTAATTCTCTTGTTAAATTACTTAAAGTCAATCCTGAATCTATTATATCTTCAACTATTAGTACATTTTTGCCTTTTATATCTACATCTAAATCTTTAAGTATTTTTACTGAGCCTGAAGATTCCATTGCGTTTCCGTAACTAGAAACACTCATAAAATCTATATTTACATCTAAATTTATGCTTCTTATTAAATCAGAAACAAATACGCTCGCTCCTTTAAGTATACCTACTACTAATAAATCCTGTCCTTTAAAATCTTCTTCTATTTTTTTTCCTAATTCAACTACTTTTGCTTTTATTTGTTCTTCAGATAACATTACTTCTGCAATTTTAAACATATTAATCCTCCTGTTTACAAATTCTCATTTTATTATATATTTTATTTAAAATTGTATCAATACAAATAAATATAATTATGTATATTATTGATTATATTTTTTTATATATTTATACTTTTATATAAGAAATTGTACTTTATAAGGAGGCTTAAAGATGAGTGTAAATCATGGTGCGAATTTATATGATTTATCTAGCAAATACGGATTCTCAAAAGACGAATTTATGGACTTCAGCTCTAACATAAATCCTTTTGGGACTTCAAACAAAGCAAAAGAATACGTAATCAACAACATAAATATGGTCTCTATGTATCCAGACCCAGAATATGTAAATTTGAAAAAATCTATATCTACATACTGCCATTGTTTGGAAGAAAATATAGTTTTAGGTAGTGGAGCTACAGAATTAATATCATCATTTATAAAGACAATAAAACCAAATAAAACTCTACTTCTATCACCTGCATATTCTGAATACGAAAACGAGCTTAATAAAATAAATTCTGAAGTTGTAAAATATTTTTCTAAAGAAGAAAATAACTTCGTAATAGATGAAAAAGAATTGGTAAATTCTATAAACCAAGGAAATTACGATTTAACTATAATATGCAATCCTAACAACCCTACAGGATTTGCTTTTTCTAAAGATCAAGTAGAATATATTTTAAAAAATACAAATTGCTACATTATGATAGATGAGACATATATAGAATTTACAGAAACAAATATCTATTCATCAACTAAGCTAGTAGATACCTACAATAAATTATTTGTGATAAGAGGAACATCAAAATTCTTCTCAACTCCTGGTATTAGACTTGGATACGGACTTATAGGAGACAAAAGTGTAAAAGAAGACATAAATAAAAACTTGGATTTATGGAATATAAATATAGTAGCATCTGCAATGGGAGAAATAATGTTTTTAGACAATATGTTTATTTCTAATACTATCGATGCTATGCTTAGAGAAAGAGATTATTTGACTAAAGCATTGAGCAGTATAGACGATTTAACAGTCTATCCTAGCAAAGGTAATTTCATACTATGTAAAATAAATTCTAAAAAATTTACAGCTAAAGAGCTTAGAGAAAAATTACTTCCTAAAAAAATAATAATCAGGGATTGTAATTCCTTCGATGGACTTTCTGAATACTATTTTAGAGTATGTATATTAAAACCTGAAGAAAATAGATTGCTTATAAAAAATTTAAAAGCTATATTCAAGTAAATAGACAAAACAAAAAACTGCCGATTAAAATGGCAGTTTTTTGTCGGGAATTATACTCGTTGGGGATAGAAATATAATTCCAATTGGCATTTTAAAAATTTTTAAAATTGCCGTTTAAGTGGATATTTTAATTTTAGTTGATATCGTAGTTAGTTTTTAAGAAATTTTTCTAAGCTCTTCAATTTCATAAAGCCATTTTTGGAAAAATTCCTTTTCTTTTCTTTCATTGTAAATTTTTTTAAGTGATTTCTCTGCAGCTTCTCTAACCTCAGTACAGGAATCTTCTATACCATCCTTCATCTTATAAAGGACTTCATCTATATCTACAAAATTTCCAAGTGCTGTATATGCTGCAGCTCTTATCTTATAATTGTCTGAATTTGTGCAAGCTATCAGGTTTTTTACCAAGGCATTTTTCTTTTCAAATTGATTATTCATTATAATCCTCCTTTTTGACTTAATTATGCTCTTTAGATTTTTTTATAATAACCCTTAACTTTATCTCTTTGTAATTTATGTTTTAATTATAGGAAAGAAATGTGAACTTAATATAAATAATTTGTGATATTTTTCTTAAAATCCTTTAATAAGTTTTTAATATTTTCAAACTTTGAATTATGTTTTTTTTGTTATATAATAAATAATATAGTTTTAAATAAAGGGGGCACAAATATGCAATACAATCTTTCAAACAGATACAAAAACTTAAAACCATCTCCAGCAGGAGATATATTAGCGATGATGGGAGATCCTACTTTAATCAAATTCTCAGGGGGAAATCCAGCAAGTGATTCTTTCCCAATAGACAAAATAGCAGAGTTTTCAAATGAAGTTCTTACTAATAAACCTTTATCTGTTCTAGAATACGGATTAACTGAAGGATATCATCCTCTACTAGAAGAAGCTAAAAAATTCTTAAATAGAGATGGAAATGTCGTAAGAGAAGACGATATGATGATATGTACTTCTGGTAGCCAACAAATAGCTGATTTCTTAGCTAAAGTATTATGCAACGAAGGCGATACAGTTTTAACTGAAGATCCTTCTTTCCTTGGCGTGCTTGATTCTATAAGAAGTAATGGCGCTAATTTAGTCGGAGTTAAAATGGAAGACGACGGAATAGATTTAGCTGACTTAGAAGAAAAATTACAAATAAAACCAACACCTAAATTTATATACGTTATACCTAACTTCCAAAATCCAACTGGTATAACTATGTCACTTGAAAAACGTAAAGGTGTTTATGAATTATGTAAAAAATACGGTGTAATAATACTTGAAGATAACCCTTATGGTCAATTGAGATTTAGCGGAGAAGCTGTAGCTCCTATAAAATCATTCGACGAAGAAGGTATAGTAGTATACGCAGCTAGTTTCTCAAAAATAATAGCACCTGGAATAAGAGTTGCATGTGCTGTGGGTAAACCAGAAATCATAGGCGCTTTAAAACAAGTTAAATTCTTAAACGACGTACATAGTACTACTTGGAGTCAAGTAATATGCGAAAGAATCCTTGCTACTTGTGATATGGACGCTCAAATAGAAAAATTAAAAGAAATCTACGGAGCTAAAAACAAAGTTATGCAAGACGCAATGGCTGAAAACTTCCATCCAAGTGTGAAATACACTAAACCAGAAGGTGGAATGTTCGTATGGGTAACTCTACCAGAAGGTGTAGATATGATGAAATTTGTAGCAGAAGCTCTAGAAAACAAAGTAGCTCTAGTACCTGGTACTGCTTTCTTAGCTGATACAAGCATGCCTTGTCAAAGCTTTAGAATGAACTTCTCTACTCCATCTACTGAAGATATAATCAAGGGAATAAAAATACTAGGTGAATTAACTTATAAATACTGTAAATAATAAATCAAAAAGCGAAGAGGTAATTAATTTTATTTACATCTTCGCTTTTATTTTTTAGTTATAAATATTATTATATTAGTTCATTTTTTAAGAAATATGTATTTTAACTTACTTTACTTTCTTCATATTGTTTTAGAAGTTCAGCATAATTTTCTCTAGTAAAGTTAAAAGTCTTTATATATGCAATTTTCTTTCCTACAATATTTTCTCCTGGTTTTGTATAATCGTGTTTTCCATAAGGCCATACAACACCGACCTCTATACGAATTTTATCGACATTTTTATTAGTGTATAGCTTATCAATTTTTTTGATAACCTCTTCACTTGCCTCTTGTTCAACCTTGTTATACATTTCATTTACAATTTGTTCCTGTTTTTTAGTAGAACTCTCCGCCTTAAGCGCCTTTTTATAATTTTCTAAAGCAGGCGGCCTAACTATATAATAAATATAAGTCCTATCTTTTTCATGTTCTTTTTCATTTATTAAAACTACTCCTGTACCTTTTGTTGAATTATATTCTCCAAATGTTGCTATTATCGCATCCTTCTCATTATCTATATGAGAAAAATTTTCTTTAAAGCTATGACTACACCCACATACACAAATAGCCATTAAATAAACAATTAATAATTTTACCTTCTTCATAAAATTCCCCCGTTTAACAACTATTTACTAATTCTATTGAAATCAATTTTACATATTTAATCAAACATAACTTTTTTTATAAACTAACTTAAATTTATTTTTACTCCTACCTATAATTATAACAACAAATTGTCCTTTAGTATCTTACTTTTTTATAATATTTAAAAATAATTTAAAATGTTACATATCGTCTTTTATTTTCCAATTTACATCTTCAATTATTTTTGATTTTGGACCATTTTCTAGAATCATTTTATAATTTGAAAGCTCTTCATTTATCAAACCTATCGCCCATACAAGTATTAATAAATCATCTACAAAACCGAAACCTCCAAATAAAAATTCTGGCATAAGATCAATACTAGACATAAAATAAAACAAAGTTATTAGAAATGTAAACACTACCTTCATTTTAGGAAAAATCTTCAAGTCTTGTTCTGTAAAAAAATCAGGTAATAAAAACAAATTTTTAATAAAAAATACTCCAAAACCTGCTTTTTTAAATCTAACTAAAACATTTTTAAACCAGTCTAATAACCTATTAACTATATTTGAAAATTTATTCATCTCTTCTCTCCTCGTATTTTCGAATATAATCTATATCGTTATAAAATTATACTCCTTTTTTAATAATTTTCAAATTAAAATTTTTTACTTAAATTAATAGTATTAAATTATTAAAAATATTACAATATTTCTAGTTTATATTTAAGAAAAATGTAATAATGGAATTTTATATATTTGGTTTGTGAGGTTTAATTTTTTGGGAATATATTGTAAAATATAGTTAGTCAAAATTTAATTTTAGGAGGAATGTTTAATGTTAAGCAAAAATTTAGAAAATGCTATTAATGATCAAATTACTTTTGAGCTTTATTCTTCTTATACTTATTTAGCAATGGCAGCTTACTGTGAATCTATTGATTTAAGCGGATTTGCTAACTTCTTTAGAGTTCAAGCAAAAGAAGAAATCGATCATGGTATGAAATTTTATGACTATGTATTCCAAAAAGGAGGAACTGTTGTACTTGGACAAATAGATAAACCAAAAGAAACATATACTGACTTAGTAGAAGTATTTGAAACTGGTCTAGCTCACGAAGAAACAGTTACTAAGAGAATATACAATATAATGGACATCGCAACTGATGAAAAAGAACACGCAACTATGAGCTTTTTAAAATGGTTCATCGACGAACAAGTAGAAGAAGAAGATAACTTCACTACTATATTGAAAAAAGTTAAAAGATGCATAGACAACCCACATGCTTTATATATGCTAGACGATGAAATGGCACAAAGAGTTTATGTTGCTCCTGTTGCTGAGTAAGTTAAAATTGATTTTTATTTTTAATAGTAAAAGTATAAAAAACTATAATTATCTACAGCTTTTAGATAATTATAGTTTTTTTACATATATATGAAAATTACATAACTTCGTTTATAAAATATTTTTGCTTTACATTATATAAAATCATGCTACACTTATATCATAGATTTTTTAAAATTTATTGAATATTCCATAAATTTTTAGAAGGAGGGTTATACATGAATAAAAAACTATGGGAACAACTAAGCGAATGGAAAAAGGAATGTACATGGGTTGAGTTAAGCCATGAAGTTAGTCCCGACACACCTCATTGGGACGGATTTCCAGATATGTCAATGAATACAACATTTGATTTCGATACAACAATATTTCAAGTACACGAGTACACATTAGTAAGCCAATATGGAACACATGTAGATGCTCCTGTCCACTTTGTGCAAGGAGCTAATACATTAGAAACTTTCACTCCAAAGGATATGGTAATGCCTTTATGCGTAATAGATAAAAGCCAAATTGTTGTAGATAATTGCGATTACGTACTTACTAAAGAGGATATCCTAGATTGGGAAAAAGAAAATGGAAAGATCCCAGAAGGTGCCTTCGTAGCATTTAGAACTGATTGGTACAAAAGGGGTACATCTGAAAAAATGGACAATAGAGATGCTGATGGCAATAAGCACTACCCTGGCTGGGGAATCGATGCCCTTAAATTTTTAATTGAAGAAAGAAATGTAGCTGCAATAGGACACGAACAAAGCGACACTGATGCTCCTGTAGTAATTGCAGTAGATGGATATATAGGCGAATACTACGTACTTAGTAAAGGTAGATTCCAAATAGAGCTACTTAAAAACCTAGATAAATGTCCTGCTGTCGGTGCACTGATATTTACTACCTTCCCTAAGGTTAAAAACGGAGCTGGATTTACAGCGAGATGCTTTGCAATTTGCCCTAAATAATATTTTGAAAAGGAGTTAAAAAGTATGAAAAATACAGTAGCAACTTTTAAAAAAGCAAAGGAAACAGGAGAAAAGATCACTATGCTGACAGCATACGACTATTCAACTGCTAGACTAATGGATGAAGCTGGAGTAAACAGCATCTTAGTCGGTGATTCTCTAGGAAATGTAATGCTAGGTTACGAAAATACCCTATCAGTCACTATGGAGGATATGATACACCACATAAAAGCAGTTAAAAGAGGTGTAAAAAATGCCTTAATAGTTGGAGATATGCCATTTATGTCATATCAAGTCTCTACAGAACAGGCAGTAGAAAATGCTGGTAGATTGATAAAAGAAGGCGGTGCTGATGTAGTTAAGCTCGAAGGTGGTGCCGATGTTTGCGATCAAATAAAGGCAATTGTCAAAGCTACAATACCAGTTTGTGCACATATAGGGTTGACGCCTCAATCAATAAATGCATTTGGTGGATTTAAGGTCCAAGGTAAAAGCATTGAAGCAGCACAAAAATTGATAGACGATGCACTAGCCGTAGAAGAAGCTGGAGCCTTTGCAGTAGTTATAGAGGGAGTTCCCGCTGAAATAGCCGCTATTATAACAGAAAAGTTGTCTATACCTACAATTGGAATAGGTGCAGGAGCTGGTTGTGACGGACAAGTCTTAATTTACCAAGATATGTTGGCAATGTTTAGCGATTTCACTCCGAAATTTGTCAAAAAATACGCAGAAGTCGGACAAATTATGTCAAACGCATTTAAAACATTTATAAAAGAGGTAAAAGACGGAACTTTCCCTCAAAAGGAACATACATATAAAATAGATTCCTCTGTTGTAGATGAATTAAATAAAACTATCAAATAATCACAATTTCAACAAGAGTGATATGTTATAAAATTATAATTTTTTAATCAAATAACATCTCTCTTGTTGATTTATTTTTTGTAAATTTTCTACTTTTCTTTGTGCGTTATATCATACACAAAACATATTTCTCTAATTTAATATAACGTATTTTTATTGAAATTAGTAGAGAATTTTCAAAAAATACTAAATTTTCATCGTATGTTATAACGTATATTATCCATTAAAATAATTAAAAAATTATTTTTTTCAATAAAAAAAAAATTGTTTGAAGTAATTTTATTTTTTCTATTGACACTTCTTTTAACATTGATTAACATTAATGTATAAATATTATTTAATATTACATACATAAGTGCGTTATATTAAACCAAACTAAAATTTTATATTTTTATTTTATAGCATAAATATCACAATAGAAAAATATAATACACTTCTCGACCTAAATATTTAAATTTATATGTATTTTAAATATTATGATTTTTTATAATGCATAGGAAATTATTGATCTTTAAAATAAATATTTTCTTATTATAATTGCGTATTTTATATAATATTTATGAAAACGTAATCATAATAAATTTAACCAAAATATAAAATTTTATTATATATATAAAAGGGGATGATTAAGTGAGTAATTTAACAGAAATCAGATGGCATGGCCGTGGTGGTCAAGGTGCTAAAACTGCATCTCTACTTTTAGCAGATGTTGCTTTTAACACAGGAAAATTCGTTCAAGGTTTCCCAGAATACGGACCAGAAAGAATGGGGCTCCAATAACTGCTTACAACAGAATAAGCGATACACAAATAAGAGTTCACTCTAATATCTACAATCCTGACTTTGTAGTTGTTGTAGATGAAACTTTACTTGAATCAGTTGATGTTACAAAAGGATTAAAGGAAGATGGAGCTATAGTAATAAATACAGCAAAATCTAAAGAAGAAATAATCCCTCAACTTAAAGGATACAAAGGAAAAGTTTATACTATAGATGCAAGAAAGGTATCAATAGCTGCTTTAGGAAAATACTTCCCTAATACTCCAATGCTTGCTGCAATAGTAAAAGTAAGTAACATTATGCCAATAGATACATTCTTAGCAGAAATGAAAGAATCTTTTGGGCATAAATTTAAATCTAAACCAGAAGTTATAGAAGGTAACTTAAAGGCTTTAGAAATGGCTTTAGAGGAGGTAAAATAAATGAAAGTTAGTGAAAAATACAGTGAAAATGTATCTTGGAAAGATATATCAATAGGTGGAAATATTCAAGGCGGTGGAACTTCTAAGGAATTCAACACTGGTGAATGGAGAGTTAACACTCCTAAATTTATAGCTGAAAAATGTAAACAATGTTTACTATGCGTTCCAGTATGTCCAGACAGTTCTATACCAGTTGTAGATAAAGAAAGATTAGATTTTGATTTTGAACATTGTAAAGGTTGCGGAATATGTGCAGCAGTTTGTCCATGTGATGCAATAGAAATGATAAAGGGGGAATAATAAATGGCAATAAGAGAAAGATTATCAGGAAATGAAGCAATAGCAACTGCTATGAGACAAATAAACCCAGACGTTATGCCAGCTTTCCCAATAACACCATCAACAGAAATACCACAATATTTCTCAAGCTATGTTGCTAATGGACAAGTTGACACAGTTTTCGTACCAGTTGAAAGTGAACACAGTGCAATGAGTGCTTGTATAGGATCAGAAGCCGCTGGCGCTAGAACAATAACAGCTACTTCTTCTGCAGGTTTTGCATATATGCTAGAAATGCTATCAGTAGCTGCATCTTACAGATTACCAATTACTCTAGCATTAGTTAACAGAGCTTTAACTGGACCAATAAATATAAACTGCGACCACTCTGATGGTATGAGTGCTAGAGACTGCGGATGGATAATGTTATTTGCTGAAAACAACCAAGAAGCATATGATAATTACATCCAAGCCTTCAGAATAGCAGAACATAAAGATGTTAGACTTCCAATAATGGTTTGCCAAGACGGATTTATAACTTCTCATGCTGTTGAAAATATAGAATTATTAGAAGATGAAAAAGTAAAAGCATTCGTAGGTGAATACGAACCAGAAGAATACTTATTAAATGCAGGTCATCCTCTTGCAGTAGGACCTTATGGAGTTCCAGCTTACTATATGGAATCTAAGAGATCTCAAGCTCAAGGTATGATAAATGCAAAAGCTGTAGCTTTAGATGTTGCAAAGGAATTCGCTGAAATATCAGGAAGAAGCTACGGATTATTTGAAGAATACAAATTAGACGATGCTGACTACGCATTAGTAATTATCGGTTCAAGTGCTGGTACTGCTAAAGACGTTGTCGACAACCTAAGAGAACAAGGAATAAAAGCAGGTATATTAAAAATAAGATTATATAGACCTTTCCCAGCTGCTGAAATAGCTGCTGCATTAAAAAATGTAAAAGTATTAGCTGTAATGGATAGAGCTGAAGGTATGTCTTCTCAAGGTGGACCTTTAGGTTATGATGTAAAAGCTGCTTTATACGATGCAGGTGCTAATGTTAAAACTCTAAATTACATCTATGGTTTAGGTGGTAGAGACGTTACTGTTGAAAGCTTAACACAAGTTTTCAATGATTTACAAGAAGTAGATAAAACTGGTAATATCGGCGATACTTATCGTTACTTATCAGTAAGAGACTAAGGGGAGGATAATAAAAATGACATATAATTTCAAAGAAACAATGAATAAAAAAGAACGTTTAGCTCCAGGTCATAGAATGTGCGCTGGATGCGGTGGTACTATAGCTGTTAGAAACGTTTTAAGAGGACTTCATGAAGAAGACCAAGCTGTAATATGCAACGCTACTTGCTGTCTAGAAGTTTCTACTTTCATGTATCCATATACTGCATGGGAAGATTCTTTCATACATACTGCATTTGCTTGTGCAGGTGCTACTCTAAGTGGTGTTGAATCAGCTTATAAAGTATTAAAGAAAAAAGGTAAAGTAGACGAAAACTACAAATTCATAGCATTCGGTGGTGACGGTGGTACTTACGATATAGGTCTACAATCATTATCAGGAGCTATGGAAAGAAACCACGACTTAGTATATGTTTGCTACGATAACGGTGCTTACATGAATACAGGTATCCAACGTTCATCAGCTACTCCAATGTTTGCCGATACTACAACTACTCCAGTTGGAAGTAAGTCAAATGGTAAACCACAAAACAGAAAAGACTTAGCTTCTATAATAGCTGACCACGATGTTCCATATGTAGCTCAAACTACATTTATAAAGAACTTCAAGGATTTACACACTAAATCAGAAAAAGCTATCTACACTCCAGGGGCTGCTTTCTTAAACGTAATGGCTCCATGTCCAAGAGGTTGGAGATACCCAGCAGATAAAATAATGGATGTTTGTAAGGCTGCTGTTGAAACTTGCTACTGGCCACTATTTGAAGTTGTAGAAGGTGAATGGATACTTAACTACGAACCTAAGAAAAAACTTCCAATAGAAGAATTCTT